>JAVCCE010000034.1 GCA_030765645.1 Candidatus Hinthialibacter antarcticus
GGGCTTTCAAGCCCTTATGCACAGGCGCTCCCAGAGTTCCACCCATACCTGATTGGTTTGTCAATTTGTGAAATGCCGGAGCCCGTTTCTGAATCCCAAAAATGGCCATCCATCAAGGTAGGTACTCACTTACCGGATGAACCAAAAAAGACGCGAATGGTTCGCGCCCTTATTGTAAACGAAATATGCGTTCAAATCACCTCGGGGTTGGATTACGCTTGTCTCCGTCGCGGCTTACTGCCGCTGACTACGAAAGCCGCTTCACCCAATCCCCTGCGGCGCTTTTTAAGATAAACAATATCGCTATCTATCACGGCCGCCGAATAAAAATATTCCAATCGGCTATTCCGTCACTCGCGGAACGCGGAAATAGCGTTCTTCTTTTTCCGCCGCATTTTTCAACGACTCATCAATCTCTAGCCCCGGTTCGATAACGTCATCGCGCATTATGTTTTGCATGGGGACAGCGTGCGAAGTCGCCTCGACGCCGGTGACGTCGAGTTCGTTTAATTTTTCGACATAGTCGAGAACTTCGCCAATATGCTGGGTATACAATTCGGCTTCATCATCCGTTAGTTCTAAGCGGCTTAGAAGCGCGATGTGTTTTAATTCGTCGCTTGAAATACTCATGGTTCAATCCTTAATGTTCTCATTAAAAAAAACGCATACCATTCTCTCGCCCAATATCTCGGGGTTGGCTTACGCTTGTCTCCGTCGCGGTTTTTTGCCGCTTACTACGAAAGCCGCTTCACCCAATCCCCTGCGATATTTTTGCACAGTCAATACAACAACCTTCTTTATTGACTCAGTGAATAGAATAGACGGATCAAGGATTTGAGGGAATCCAAACGGGAAAAACCGACCGCTTCACGTCTATCACGCATCCGCCGTGGGAGGCAATTGCGGTTTTTTCTGCTCTTCAGTCTCCGTCGGTTTCTTGGCGTCTCCCGATGCGTTGGGCACCAATAGAATTGGATCGTTCGACGACTCGCGCGGGATAATTTTATGAATGAGGATGTTCACGTCTTTTACGTTAGAGATTCCCAGGGTTTCGCTCAGATCGCGGTTTAACCGTTGTTGAAATTCACGCATGAAATCAGGAATATTTTTATTCAATTCTAAAACCAGTTTAAGATCGACTTGCAGGCTGCCGTCAATCATTTCCGCTTGCACTTGCAGTTCACGGATGCCTTCGATGGTGCGGCTTTTTCGTTTGATAAAATCTTCGATGGCGTCGATCGAGATGCCAATCGGCCCCGATTCTTGCGACAAGATTATGTGCTGACGCAGGCGCGGCTCAAAGCCAATGGCTGCGCTGAACAGGTAGAAGCCCAAAGCGAAAAACGAAAAACTAACAAACAATCCCAGCGCAACGCCCCAGCCATTGCCTAAGGAATTCACGATGCCAATCGACAGCATGAGTAAAAATTCCGGGTCCCATGCGGTCAGAAACAGTCCCAGCGCAGCCATGAAAAAAAACACAACGGCCGCTGTGGAATAAACAAACGATTTCATAATTTCGTCCCGATTTTACTGGTTTACCGCATCGGCGCCGACGGTTTCATGTTCAATCAGCAGCGGCTCGCCTAGTTCTTTGCGTTCAAAGACAGATTCAACATTGACGGCGACGTGCTTTGCTTTGAGTCCAGCGCCAAGGTGGATGGCGCGCGAAATGCGGCCTTGCAGTTCACGCGCTTCTTTGATGATGCGCGCACCGAATTCAACGGAGAGCGTCAGGGTGATTTCAACATTGCCTTCAACGAAATTGATGCGGATGCTCTTTTCCAAGGCTTTACGGCTGACGTCTTCGCCGGGTTTTGTCCCAGGGAAAAGAAAAATAGGCGTTTTTTCCACTTCGCGGATGACAAAGCGGCGGACGACAGTTGGCGAGATTTGGACCCGCCCAAGTTCTGTATCAAAAAAGCCAATCATGCTACGCCTCAATCAATTTTTGACAGACTAATGTTTCAGTAAATAGTATATCTCAAGTAAGCCATCATAACAGTCTTAAAACGGAATCCATTCAGTTGTCAGACGTTGCGTCATCGTCTTCAACACGAAACGGATTCACAAGAAGAAACAACGAGAGACACAGCAACCCATACAACTTCGGCGCGGCAAAAAAGACGCCCCAGCCGACAGAGCGCGACTCCAGCCAATAGTTATAAGGGACCATACACAACCAGACCGCAATCGCTAAAAGCCAAATCAAACGCGCGCGGCCTGCAAATACGATGCGGAGCGCCAGCGCAAAAGCCAGCATGGCTTGCACCAAATAATGGTCCCACATCAGGCTTGGCAACAGCAGCATCGCGACGCCCCAAAGAGAGAATTCCCACAATTGGGTCTCGTCTCGCCGAGGCCGCGTGACCATAATTAAGGCCGATACAATCAACAGCGCCGTCAGGTACGACATGGTTTTCGCCAAGGCGGGCGCATCCATAATACCGATGGATTTATTGCTTTGCGTGAGAAAACGATACCACACCGCAGAGGGCGCTTGGTTATGAGGCTCGATATGGAACTGTGCGCCCTGCCCCACATTGGCCCACGTCGATGAGCCGTAACTCATCTGCCGGGTTTCGTGGATAAATTCGGCGTGGACTTCCCAGCCCAACATCGCAATCGAAACAACCACGCTGGCGCTAACCAAAATCATCCCCGCGATAAAGCCCTTCCACTTCCTCTTATATAATAAAAAGAGCAGCAAAAAAGCAGGCGAAACCTTAATCGCAGCGCCTAATCCCAACCAGAATCCCGCTTGGATTTCTTTATTGCGATGCAGCGCATAGGCAGAGGCCGACAGGCATAACAGCAGATAGGTGTTCATCTGCCCCGCCCAAAACGAGCGCTGTAATGGGAAAAACGCTGCGGAAAAGATCAGCAGCAGCCCCCACCAGATGGTTTCCGGTTCGGGGTCTTTGCGAAAACATCGAACCAGCAAAGCAAGCGATGCGAGATAGGCGACGTGGCTGAATAGGTTGAACAGATACCACGCTGCGTCATAGGGCAAAAACGTCATAGGCGCCAACGTCAGCGCAAAAAACGGCGGGTATACAAATGGATTGATCGCGACCGGGGTGTTGGGGTCGTCGCTCAATAGGAGGTTCGCGGAACGAAACATCATTTCAGAGTCATACATATCGCCGCCGTGCCAGGCGAGGTAGCCCGCGATATAGAGATGTTTAAAATCGTTGCGCGATTCGACAAAGACGGTGTTGATCATTTGGTGCTGCACATAGGCGGCAAAACCAATGATGCACAACAACCATCCCAGCGAACGTAAGCCAAAGCGGTTCATTCGTCTTTCCACAATCCAATAGAGGTCAACGCCATATCATGCAATCATTTTGGTTATGCCAAAGGGGCGCCGCATTTACAAGGGCAAGCGCAACCGATAGGATAATTTCAGAAAAAAGAAAAACGAAGAACACAAGTAAACAGGTCTCAATGAAACGCTACGAACTCAGATTGATTGACATGCTGCAAAACCAGATCACCGCGCGGGGCATGACCACGCCCGCTATTCTGGAAGCGATGCAGCGCGCGCCCCGACATTTATTTGTGCCGGACGAACTGCGCCATGCGGCCTATGAAGACCATCCGCTCAATCTGCCCGCCGACCGCTCCACCATTTCTCAACCCTACATGGTCGCGTATATGGCCGATGCGCTCGCGTGTGAGCCACAACACCGCGTGCTCGAAATTGGCGCGGGGTCGGGGTATCAGGCGGCGGTGTTGTCCTATTTATGCGCCCAGGTCTATACCGTTGAACGCTATGAAAACCTGGTGCAAAACGCCATCCAGTCGATCCAATCGGTTCAGCGCGATAATGTCAATTTCAAAATAGGCGATGGGCTGCAAGGTTGGCCGGAACACGCGCCATTTGACCGCATCATCGTCACCGCCGCCGCAAAAAAACCGCCGCGCGCGCTCGCCGAACAATTAACGATGGGCGGCTTGATGTTGATCCCGCTGGGCGACTCGCAAATTCAAACCCTCACCCGCATTCAACGGACAGAGGACGGTTATAAAGCCGAAGCCTTGATCCCCTGCGTGTTTGTGCCGCTGGTTTCTGACCAAGGCGACCTGACCGAAATTGAAAATCATGACTGGATAGAGATTGTCGAATGACTATGCCAATATCGCCGACCCAACTCCTCTTTCTTCGCAGTATCATCGACAACGCCATTGCTCAGCAAAGCGGCCCCTTATCAATTTTCGTTAACAAATATAACCAATCGCTAATTGCATTGTTTGAATCAGAATCTCCTGACCAAGATTTTCATTGCTCGTTGCCTGATGGAAATTCTGAATTTATTCCGAGAGAAATTACCACTGACATTTTATTTGATCTCAGCGACAATGCTTCGTTTATTTCTTTAGATGATGGAAGCAAGGTCGTTCGTCTTACGCTAGAAAACAACAAAGTCAGCCGCGAAACGCTCGAATCAAATACGCAGCCGCTCAACACCGCGCGCTGGGCGGTGGGAAAATCAACTCACCTCGACCCCAACCAAGCGGCGCCGCTGTTGAAAACCATCGGCCTGATGACGCCCGACGGCGACGTGAAAGCGCCAATGCGCAAAAAATTCAAACAGGTTAATCATTTTATAGAACTCATGGCGCCCTTGCTTGAGAAGCCCGCTTCGGGAGGCGCTTACCACATCGTCGATTGCGGTTGTGGAAAATCGTACTTGGGATTTGCCCTGGTTTGGTATATCCGCAATGTGTTGAAACGCAAGGCGGCGTTTTTGGGCATCGACATATCAGACAACGTCATTCAACAGTGCCGCAGCCGCGCCCAAACGCTGGGCCTCAACGAAATGCGCTTTCAATGCGCTTCCATGCGCGAAGCCGATTGGCCTAAACAGGTTGATCTGCTCACCAGCCTGCACGCCTGCGACACCGCCACCGACGAAGCCCTCGCTTGCGGCGCCGCGCGTCATGCGAAACGGCTGGTCGCCGTGCCATGCTGTCAACATGAGTTAGCGGAGCAAATTGAATCGGCGCCCCACTACCCCATCACCCGGCATGGATTGTTCAAACAGCGCTTTGCAGACATGTTGACTGATATGTCGCGGTCGTTATTTTTAGAGTCGCGCGGCTATCGGGTTACGGTTGGTGAATTTGTTTCTGTCGAAGAATCCCCGAAAAATTTGATGTTGCGCGCTGAGAAAAAAAGCGACTCGTCCTCCCAGCGCGAAAGCGAGTATGATTCATTTAAATCATTTTATGGCATACGGCCGTCAATTGATTCGTTGTATCTGGAACAGAAATTTGCATTGCATTAACCGCACGAGGCGAAACAGTAACCGATGACGAAACCTTCTGAAACGCAACGGCAATGGCTGCACATCGCGGCGTGTTCATTCGCTTTGTTGTTGCCCTGGCTCAACGCCTCCGGGGCGTTTGCGTTAGCGGTCACCGCGTTTATTCACAACATTCTTCTGTTGCCGCGTTACGCGCCGTCGCTGTTTCACCGCAACGAGAGGCTCACGCAAGGCATCGGCGCCTACCCGTTGATGGTAGCATTGTTGATTTTGATTTTCCCCGACCGCTTGCACATCGTAGGCTGCGTGTGGGGAATCCTCGCCTTCGGCGATGGTTTTTCTAACCTGGTCGGTCGCAATCTCCCTCTCGTTTCCTTGCCCTGGAACCCCGAGAAAAGCCTGGGTGGGATGTTGGCGTTTACTCTCATGGGAACGCTTGCCGGTTTTTTTTTCTTATGGTGGATCGGCCCGGCTTCCACGATAGAACATCTGTTGATCATCGCGTTTATCGCAGCGTTATTTTCTTCGCTGTTTGAAAGCGTACCTACGCCGTGGGACGATAACATCACCGTCACCGTCGTCGCCGCAGTTTTGACCGCGCTGTGTTGGCCGCTGAATTTTTCGCTCTATTCAGACCCAACCACTTTGATGTGGTTGGGAACAGCCATCGCATTGAACATCATCATCGCCGTCATCGCCAAAATGATGAACTGGGTGTCAGGCGGCGGCGCCATCGGCGGTTTGATTATTGGAACGCTGGTTCTGGTCATGGGCGGGATCGACTTTTTTCTGCTGCTAATTTCCTTCTTTCTTCTCGCGACGCTGGCGACGCGCATCGGCTTCCATGAAAAAGCCCTGATGGGCGGGGCGCAAGAAAACCAGGGCAGACGCGGCGCCAAACACGCCGCCGCCAATTGCGCGGTTCCCTTACTCGCGGCTGTTTTATTTGGATGGTTCGACGGCGCCGACGCCTGGTTGGCCATATTTTACTGCGGAGCGGTCGCCACAGCGCTGAGCGATACCGTCTCCAGCGAACTCGGTCAGTTATTTGGTCGCAATCCCTTCATGCCGGGTTCATTTCAATTGGCGACGCCCGGCACGCCTGGCGCGATCTCCATCGAAGGCACCCTGTGGGGAATGGGCGCGGCGGCGCTGTTCGCGGGGCTGGCCTGCATTACCCAAACCGTTTCGCTCAACGCGCTTCCGGCTGTCATGATGGGCGCGTGGATCGGCTTCTTTTCCGAGTCGTACATTACCGCAAAATGGAAAGAAGAAGGCATTGACGTTAGCAACGAATGGATGAATACGCTCAACACCATCATCGGCGGCAGCGTCGCCGTCGCCATTGTGTTTCTGACTCAAACATGAACCAAATCGAACAAGCGCGTGAAGCGCTTCGCAACGCCCATCGCGTTTTCGTCATCACCGGCGCGGGCGTGTCAGCAGAAAGCGGCGTCCCGACCTTTCGCGGCGTCGGCGGCGTCTGGAAAAACATCGACCCTTACAAGGTCGCAACGCCGGAGGCCTTCGCCGAAGACCCGGCCTTTGTTTGGCAATGGTATGACGACCGCCGCCAAAACCTACTCAACCTCAAGCCCAACCCCGCCCACGTTGCGCTCGCTCAATTGGAATCGCAAGTCGACGACTTCTTTCTTCTCACCCAAAATGTTGACGACCTTCACGAACAGGCGGGGTCAAAATCCATCGCCCACATCCACGGCTCAATCTGGGAGGTGCGCTGCACTCGCGAAGAGACCGTCCAGACAGACCGCCGGGCGCCGCTGCCGGAACTACCGCCCCGGTGCGTAACTTGCGGCGCACTGCTTCGCCCCAACGTCGTCTGGTTCGGCGAAACCATCAACCTGGATGCGGTCAATCAAGCGGAATCATTTCTGCTCACTGGAGACATCGACGCTGTGATTGTCGTTGGAACAGAAGCGCTGTTCCCCTATATCATCCATTGGGCGCAATCCGCCCGCAGCGAACGCGGCCCATTGATTGAAATTAATATCGGTGAAACCATCCTCTCCCCCTACGCGGACATTCGGCTCGATGGCGAGGCCGGAAAAATCCTTCCGAATCTTGTTTAATCCCCTTCTTGCACGATACATGCTGCTATAATTGAGTGTTCCATTTAATCGAATCAATGAGGGACTATGAAAAAGAAACCTGCATCCAGCACAAAGAAGACCGACAAATCCATTCAACTGTCTGAAAGCACTCCAAAACTCATTGTCCGTAACGCAACCCTTAAAGACGTCGCTGGCATCTTTAAACTCACCATGAAAGTCTATTCCGGCGACATGTCGATGACGCAAGACATGATTCGCGGTCAGATCAATAATTTTGCCGAAGGCCAATTCGTCGCGGTCTATGAAGATATCGTTGTCGGCTATTGCGCAACATTTCGCATCAGCGGAAAAATTGCGCTTAAACCTCACACTTGGTCAGAAATCACCGGCGGCGGCTTCGCCTCTCGGCATGATCCACTCGGCGACTATCTATATGGAATGGAAGTCTGCGTTGACCAAGATTACCGAGGCTTGCGCATCGGGCAGCGGCTCTATAACGAACGAAAAAAAATGTGCATCTACCTGCACTTGAACGGCATCGTATTTGGAGGCCGCATCCCCGGTTATCTAAAAAAACGAAAACAATTCAAAACGCCCGAAGAATATCTGGAAGCGGTGCAAGCCAAAGAAGTCCGTGATCTGGTATTAAATTTTCAGCTCCGCAACGGGTTTGAGATTCTCGGCGTGTTGAGAAACTACTTGTCCGTCGATCTTGAATCGCACGGTTACGCCGCTCATCTCATCTGGCGCAACCCGCAAATCGACCACGAGGCCAAAACGCCCAAATCATCTACCGTGTTGAAATATACCCAAAAGGTGCGGGTCGCTTGTGTTCAATACCAGATGCGCCGGGTGAAGTCGTTTGAGGAGTTTAAAAGTTTCGTTGAATATTTTGTGGATGTCGTGGCGGATTATAAATGTGATTTTGTCTTGTTTCCTGAGATGTTTACTTTGCAGTTGTTGTCTCTGGCCGAGCGCCAACTGACGCCGCTTGAATCGATTGAAGCGATGACCAGTTACACCAATCCGTTTAAAGAGTTTATGAATGACCTGGCGGTGAAATACAACATCAACATCATCGGCGGGTCTCACCCCACTATGACCGAAGAAGAAGAAGTACAAAACGTGTCATACGTTTTCCTGCGCGACGGCTCGATCCATAAGCAAGTCAAAATTCACCCAACGCCGAACGAGCGCTATTGGTGGCACATTCAGGGCGGCTCCGAGCTCAGCGCAATCATGACTGACTGCGGGCCGATTGGCGTCTTGATCTGTTATGACAGCGAGTTTCCCGAATTGGCGCGCCACCTGGTTGACCAGGGCGCGAATATCATTTTCGTCCCGTTCTGTACGGATGAGCGCAAGAGTTATTTGCGCGTCCGTTACTGTGCACAGGCGCGCGCGGTCGAAAACCAATGCTACGTCGCGATGGCGGGCAACGTCGGCAACCTGCCCGGCGTTGAGAACATGGACATTCAATACGCGCAAAGTTGCATCCTGACGCCGTGCGACTTTCCCTTTGCGCGCGACGGTATCGCAGCCGACGCGACCCCAAACGTCGAGATGGTTTCCATCGCCGACCTCAACCTGGGCGACCTGTTCGCAGCGCGCAATTCGGGAACCGTGTTAAACCTCAAAGACCGCCGCTTTGATTTATATACAATTAACTGGCGAAAAGTCCCGACCAACCGATCTTGAATGTATGGGTTGAGAAGATAGTATTTTTATATCGCATTGCTCATGCTTCCGATCATAGAGCGGTTGCCAACGTGTAGAATTTTGGCAATCAGTTAATTTCTTCCCGCATTGCATTATGGTTCGGCGTGTTTGACGCAACATCCATCGCTGGGGCGCATAACACTACAATATATATAGCCTGATGAATTAGGCTTGATTGGATCTGTTGAATGGACGGCGGCAAAAATCCGCAATATGAAACGCCCAAAGCGAAGGCCAAACCGCGCAAATGGACGCGGCGGGCGTTTTTATTTTTCCTGGCGGCTGGCGTGTCGTATTTGATCTTTAGACCACAGCGTCCGCCTTTGTTTCAAACCAACAAGCGATTCATCATTCTCGGGTTTGACGGCGTTGATCCGCGCCTGGTCGAACGCTATTGGGACGACCTGCCCAATCTGCAAAAACTCGCCGCGCAAGGGAGCTATTCACACCTTAAGACCAGTACGCCTCCCGAATCTCCCGTTGCGTGGTCGTCGTTCGCCGTCGGCGCCAATCCCGGCAAGCACGGCGTCTATGATTTTTTGCGGCGCCCATCGGGTTCCTATATTCCAACCGAAGAATCGTTCGTAGGCCGAAAGCTGCCGCGTTTTATTTTTGACTCGTTGCCGATCCAAATGCCGAAAGCGATTAACCAGCGCGGCGGCACAGCGTTCTGGGACGTCCTCGGCGATAACGGCGTCCCCACCACGCTTCTCGAAGTGCCCTGCACCTTCCCCCCGCCGAAATTACATTACGGGCACACGCTTTCAGGGCTCGGCGTGCCCGACGTACGCGGGATGCAGGCGTCCTTTCACCACTTTGTCTATCAGCCGGACAGCGGCCAAGAAGCGTTTGAAGAAACCGTGTTCGGCGGCAAAGTCGAAACGCTTAAAAAACAAAGCGACGAATATCACAGCGTGATTTGGGGCCCGTTTGACCCGGTCGTCAACCAAAAAAAGAATGACAAAGAAAAAGAGCGCCTTCTCACCGGCCTGGAATGGACGGAGTGGAAGGTACATCTTTATACGCTGCAAAGCGAACATGCCTCCGAGGAAGGCATCGCGCTCACCCGCGACTTTTTCGGCAAGCGCATTATCCAGTCGTTCTCTCTATTCACCTATTTGCAAGACGCCGAAACGCGGGCGCGCATTGATTCCGTACGCGGCTTCTTTGAAGCAGGTAAACCGTTCGTCAAAGAGAAAGACGCGTCCGCCTCGACCGCTCGCGAGCGAACCTATGAATTGCTGAAAACCTGGGATGAACTCTCGAAAGAGATCGACTCGCTGAGCCGCCCCATCAAAGAACCTGTCACATTTAAAATAGCGGGTGAGGATACGGTTGAAGTAACCGTCCAGGGCAAAACCCAAACAGCGAAACTCAACGAATGGAGCGATTGGTTCTCCGTGTCGTTTGACGTAACGCCCATCATCGCCGTTCACGCCATCTGCCGATTTTATCCGCAACAGTTGGGCAACCAAATCAGCATCTTCATGTCGTCTCCCGATATTGACCCGCGCAACCCCGCCGTGCCGATTTCATCGCCAAAGCGGTTCTCAAAAGATTTGGTGGAATGGACGGGCGGCCTATTTAAAACGCGCGGCTGGGCGGCGGAAACGCACGGCCTCAAAGATGGGCATCTATCAGACGAAGGGTTTCTCGAAGACCTGCTCGACCTGATGGAAAAACGCGAACAGAAAACCTTTGAATCGTTTCGCCGCAACAAGAGCAATGTATTCGTGTCCGTATTCTCAGAGACCGACCGCGTCAGCCACATGTACATGCGCTGCATTGATCCCGGGCATCCACTCTACAACCAGGAAATCGCGGATAAATACGGCGACAGCATCAAAAAAATCTGGGTGCGGATGGATGAAATCGTCGGACGCATGATGAAAGAAATTGAAGACGACCCTGACGCGACCCTGCTGGTCATGTCCGATCACGGCTTTCAATCCTGGCGCTACCAGGTCAACCTCAACACTTGGCTTTGGAAGAACGGCTACATGACATTGAAAGGCGACTCGCCTCTCGGCGGCGTGATGAAGTTAGACGACCTGCTCAAAAAAGATGACAGTTCATTCTTCGCCAATGTCGATTGGCCGAAAACAAAAGCCTATGCGTTAGGACTCGGCCAGGTCTACATCAACCTCAAAGGCCGTGAAGCAGTCGGCGCCGTTGATCCGAAAGATTACCCAGACTTGTGTCGCGAAATTGCAGACCAGTTGGTCCAACTCAAAGACGACCGCCCGGGCCGTGACAACGCCAGCGCCGTCACCGAAGTCAAATTGCGTGATGAAATCTGGCATGGAAGTTACGCCAATGACGCCCACGATTGCCCCGATCTGCAAGTCGGTTTCAACGAAGGCTATCGCGTTTCATGGCAGACCTGCCTCGGCGGTATATCCAATGTCATTATTGAAGACAACCTCGAAAAATGGAGCGGCGACCATTGCAGTTTCGCCTCCGTGCATGTGCCCGGCATGTTCTTCAGCAGCAAAAAAATCAGCGGCGATCAGCCTTCGATTTATGATTTCGCCCCCACCGTGCTAACCCATTACGGCTTGCCCCTCCCCGATGAAATGGAAGGCCGCGACCTGTTCGCGTAAGAGCCAGCCCTCCATTGTCATTGAGACATTTGCGTTCTGACGCTAAAATTGTTCGTTTTGCAGTTGATTTCAGAATTAAAGGAATATATTTATGTCTGTTGTTGTGACAGTTGGATGCCAATGGGGCGATGAAGGCAAAGGCAAGATCATCGACTTTCTGTGCCGCGACGCGGATGTCGTATCCAGACACCAGGGCGGCAATAACGCCGGGCACACGATCTACGTCGAAGGCAAGCAGTACGTCTTTCACTTGATCCCAAGCGGCATACTCAATCCGAAGGCCTTCAACATCGTCGGCAACGGCGTTGTGGTTGACCCGATTAACCTCATCAAAGAACTCGACGGCCTGAACGAACAAGGCATCGAGATCACCCCCGAACGCTTCAAAATCAGCGGACAGGCGCACCTGATCCTCGAATACCACTGCCTGCTTGATCAACTCAACGAAGAGCGCCTGGCGAAAAAAGGCATCGGCACCACCAAACGCGGCATCGGCCCCGCCTATATGGACAAAGCCGCGCGTTGCGGCGTACGCCTGTTTGACTTGTTAGATAAAGACGCGCTCCGTCAGCGCCTGGAAGCGACCGTCCCTCTCAAGAACAAGATTATTCAATCCGTCTACGGCGGCGAGCCAGTCGACCTCGAAGCGATCTATCAATTGCTCCTTGATTGCGGCAAGCGCCTCGCGCCGTACATCTGCGACGCGAGCGAACTGATTGACAACGCTTTGAGTCAAAACAAAAGAATTCTGTGTGAAGGCGCGCAAGGAACCATGCTGGACATTGATTACGGCACCTATCCGTTCCTTACGTCATCCAGCACGACTGCGGGCGGCGTCTGCACCGGCAGCGCGATCCCGCCGCGTAAAATTGATTACGTCTTGGGCATCGCCAAGGCATACACCACCCGCGTGGGTTCGGGGCCGTTTCCCTCAGAACTTTTTGATGAAGAAGCCGACCGCCTGCGCAACGCCGGGCCGGTTGGAGAATTTGGCGCCACCACTGGCAGACCGCGCCGCTGCGGCTGGCTCGATATCCCGCTGCTGCGCTATACCCACCGGGTAAACGGCTTCGACGGCATCGCCCTGACCCGCTTAGACATTCTGTGCGAAGTGCCTGAAATCAGCGTCTGCACCAGTTACAAATGCGGCGACGAAACCTACAGCGTCATGCCGGCGGATTCCAACAAACACCAATTCTGCAAACCCGTGTATGAAACCGTCCCCAGTTGGAAAGAAGACATTTCAAACATCACCGAATTTGACAAATTGCCCGCCAACGCGCAGGCGTACGTCAAAGCGATTGAAGATTGGGTGGGTGTCCCGGTTTCATTGATCTCGGTCGGCCCCGGACGCGAACAAACCATTGTCCGCAAAAATTTGTTTGGGTAAGATTTTGGTGGATTAAGAACCCACACTACAATTCATGTTCACAGAAAAAGGGCGCAGCGTGTTGCGCCCTTTTGATTTATTTTAGGTTCTTCCGGTATTTGGATACTTTATCACAAATTGAATTGCGTTTTTTTGACGCTTTTTCGTAAATTCTTGATCTTTCGCTGTATCAGGCATGGGTACAACTCTGCTTGCTTCAGTGCGGGCTTTCAAGCCCTTATGCA
>JAVCCE010000035.1 GCA_030765645.1 Candidatus Hinthialibacter antarcticus
ACGGCGCTGAAAGCGCCAGGGGGATTTCAAAACAGCACAAATAAAGCGATACATTCAAACAATATTTCAAGGGCTGGCTTCATTTTATTCAGCCTTGCCCTTGCCACCCCTTAAGTCAATGACATTGGCACTGAAGCGAGCAGAGTTGTACCCATGCCACATGCAGAAAAATCTCAATTCAATTTATGAGAAAGCATCCAATTTACGAAAGAACATCAATTTTTGATATAAATTGGCGCTGGCGCCAGCGATAACATATTCATTAAGTGTTTTATTGTGAACTCATTAATATGCAACGCCGACTTTATACTGGTGCGCGGCTCTGATACCGTTGGAAGTCGGCTTACAACAAAACTTACAGAAAAACCTCAGGGGCGCAAATGAACTTAAATCATCTCATGCGGGGCATTATTTTACTTACGCTATTCATCACATTCCCTGGCTCCACCCGGGCCGCAGAATTTTTCATCTCACTCGATGGCAAAGACAATCAGTCTGGAACCCTCGAACAACCGTTTTTAACGATGGCGCCTGCCCTGAATCACATTGAGAAAAACGCAGGCAAAGATAATGTCACTATCTATTTTCGGGAAGGAACCTACCACCTCAACGCCCCCGTCGTTTTACAGCCAAAACATTCAGGGTCTGACAATGGCGAAATTCTGTTTACCAATTGGCAAGACGAAGCAGTCACCATCAGCGGCGGGTTTGAGATGGAACTCGACTGGTCGCGAAACCAGGACGGCGCCTATCAAGCAAACGTGGACGCACAATTTGATGAACTCTATGTGAACAACCAGCGCTACCGCATGGCGCGTTTTCCAAACTTTGATCCAAACGCGAAATTCTTCGGCGGTACATCAAAAGAAGCGATCTCGCCTGACCAAATCAAAACGTGGGCAAACCCAATCGGCGGCTATCTTCACGCGCTACATGAAGGCATGTGGGGCAGCAAGCACTACCAAATCGAAGGCGTCAACAACGATGATTCACTGCAACTAAGAGGCGGCTGGCAAGAAAACCGTGGCGGCGGCTTTGACGACCACTATCGCGGCGGCTATCACAAAGACCATCTGTTTGTTGAGAACATCCAGGAAGAACTCGACGCCCCTGGCGAATGGTTTTATGACGGGGCGTCAAGTATGCTCTATGTGATTCCACGCAATGATGATGACCTGAATTCAGCAACAGTCATTGCAACCCGGTTACATGAATTGATTCAACTGCAAGGAACTGAAGACAGCCCAATCAAGAACATACATTTTAAAAACCTGAAATTTCAATACACATCGCGAATTTTCATGCAGCCGTATGAACGCTTGCTGCGCGGCGACTGGTCAATCGCCCGGCTGTCAGCGCTTCGGCTCAAGAATACAGAAGATTGCTCGGTTTCAAATTGTGAATTCACCAACCTGGGCGGCAACGCGGTCTTTCTTGATGGATACAACCGCCAGGCGCAGGTCATCAATAATTACTTTAAAAATATCGGCGAGAGTGCAATCTGCATCATTGGCGATTTTGACGCAGTACGCTCTCCAGCAATCAGCTACAGCAATACGCTGCCGCAAGACGAGATCGACCTGACGCCGGGACCGAAATCAAACCAATATCCAGTTCAATGTTTGATTGAAGGCAATTTGATTCACGACATTGGAACGATCGGCAAACAAACTGCGGGCGTGATCGTCTCAATGGCGGAAGAGATCACCATTCGCCATAACACAATTTTTAATATTCCCCGCGCGGCGATTTGCATCAACGACGGTTGTTGGGGCGGGCATATCATTGAATATAACGACGCGTTCGACACCGTGCGCGAGTCGGGCGACCACGGGCCGTTCAACAGTTGGGGGCGCGACCGCTTTTGGAAAACCTCCTACAACGGCGGCAGAGATATCGAGCCCTTCGCCAAAGAGCGCGCCTTGCTCGACAATTACAAAACGACTCACATTCGATTGAACCGCTTCGCCCACGACGCAGGCCACTCATGGGGCATCGACCTGGATGACGGTTCCAGCAATTACCATGTCTACAAAAATTTATGCATCGGCATGGGCGTGAAACTGCGCGAAGGGTTCTACCGCCGGGTTGAGAACAACGTAATCATTAATGGATTCGGCGGGTTTCACATTTGGTTCCCTGGCTGCGACGATGTGATTGAACGCAATATCTTCGTCAGCGACAAGCCCTATCAATTCATCCGCGCCAACCCGTCTTACGCAAAATCATTCGACAACAATCTGTTTTTCAACAATGGCGACGCGCCTATGGTGACCGGTGTCGGCGATCCGATGGCCATCAACGCATGGCAAAAAAAAGGGTTCGATAAAAACTCGCTGGTCGCCGATCCAAAATTCATCAACCCAAGCGCGGGCGATTACCGCGTCAAAGACGACTCGCCAGCAATCAAACTGGGGTTTGAAAATTTCCCCATGGACCGCTTTGGCGTAACCCGTGATGACTTTAAAACTATCGTAGACAATTACCGACAGGCGCATCCTCAGAACAAAAATTCTGGCGATATTGCCGCTAAGAGAAAACCGAATCCCCAGCGGTTCCTTGGCGCCGCCATCGACAATTTAATTGGCAAAGACCAGATGTCAGCGGCGGGAATGATCAAAGAGGCGGGCGTACGATTTGTCGCCGTCCCCACTGAGAGCGAAGCCTATCGTTTGGGCGTTCGAGAAGGCGATGTCTTGATTCACATTAACAATACCGAAATCGAAACCGTATCCGACTGCCTGCGCGTCTACAAAAACACAAGCGAACAAAACGTGACCTTTACTTTGCATAATGCAACTGAAAGGACGATTCGCGTTAGATAAGAAGCAGAGTTTTATAGCGTGGGTGCAACTCTGTGAGCGCCTGTGCGAAAGGGCCTGAAAGCCCGCACCGAAGCGAAGCGAGTTGTAGCCATGCCACATACAACCACTATTAAAAAGTATCCAATTTACGGAAGAACCGAAAAATCGTCAAGTTTATATTTAATTCATCGTCGCCAAAAACTCTTTGGCGACCGACTTGGGGGCAACCTTATGTTCATCAACTTGAAGGTTGAGTTCCTGCATGGTTTGGTTATCTAACGAACCCGCCAATTGGGACAGCAAGCCTTTCAACTCAGGGTGGAGATCGAACACAGCGGTCCGCGCCACTGGCGCGGCGTAATAGGGCGGAAAGAAATGCAGATCATCCTCCAACGCAACCAAATCATAAACAGAAATGCGCCCATCCGTTGAGAATCCACAAATCACATCGACATTGTTGTTGGCGATCGCCTCATACATTAGCCCCGGCTCTAAATCAACAACCTTTGCGAATGGTAGGCCATATTGTTCCCGTAACTGGGGCCACCCGTCTTGGCGTTCCATAAACTCCGCCGTAAAGCCAGCAGTCAATTCTCCCGCGAACGATTGCAGGCCGCTGATGGATTTCACGTTCCATTTTTCAGCGTCTTCACGTCGGACAGTAATGGTGTATGTATTATTCAATCCAAACGCAGGCAACCATTCACATTGAAATTCTTCGAGATATTTTTGTTGAACAAATTTGAACGTCCGCGTCGCATCCTGTATGGTATTTTGGCCCAGTACATTCATGTAGGCAGTGCCCGTGTATTCAGGATAGAGATCAATCTCGCCTGCGAGCAACGCCTGATGGCAGACCATTGTTCCTCCCAGGTTCCATTTGCGAACGACCTTTAGTTTCGTATTTTGTTCGATCATTTGCGCAATGATTTCACCGAGAATGATCTGCTCGGTAAAATTTTTACAGCCAAGTACCACCGTCTGGCTGCGATCAATTCCACATTGAGACAACAGCAAAACACACACGCAAATCAATCCGCAGAAAGTGTACGCGCGGGCCGCCAGAATTTTAGATTTCATTATCTTTCTTCCATGAGACAGAATGTTCAATCGCGCCAATCGCCTTATCTAAAAGAATCGCCAGAATTCCCGCAGGGACGGCGCCCAATAAAATCAGGCGCGTATTGTTCATCGACAGGCCCCGGTTGATAAAATCACCCAGACCGCCAGCGCCAATAAACGCCGAGAGGGTTGCGATGCCGACGCAAATCACGGCGGCGGTGCGAATCCCGGCGATGATGGTGGGCAACGCAGTCGGCAACTCAATGAGCCATAGACGTTGCGAACGCGAAAACCCCAATCCATCGGCGGCTTCGAGTATCGCATCGTCAATTTCATTCATTCCAGTGTAGGTATTTCTTGCAATCGGCAATAGCGCATAGAGGATTAACGCAACCAGAGCCGGAGCGACGCCGATCCCGAGAAATGGAAGAAGAAACGCCAGCATAGCTAAGCTGGGGATGGTTTGAATAATGCCCGCAATCGTAAAGAAAACCTTGCGAACCGTCCGGTTACGCACAGCCAACACGCCAGCAGGCACTCCAATGAAAACAGCGCCGAAGACGGCGCCGCAAGAAAGAATAATATGTTCGCCCGTTTTTTGTCCAAGGTCGGGCAAGCGCTCTACGATGAAACGAAAGAGAGATTCATCCATCATTCATTTCCTTGCACCAACTGTAGTTGCCGTTTGGGTTTTTCAAACAACTCGCGTACAAATTCCGTGGCGGGAGACTGCATCAATTCATTGGGAACGCCAATTTGATCTATGCGACCGTGGTTCATCACTGCAATCCGGTCAGCCAACGTAAGCGCTTCAAACAAATCATGCGTTACAAAGACGATGGTCTTGGCCATGCGGAGCCTGATTTTCATCAACTCTTGCTGCAAATCGTCGCGGGTAATCGCATCCAGTGCGCCAAACGGTTCATCCATGAGCAAATAGTCAGGGTCCGCCGCCAACGCGCGCGCAACGCCGACCCTCTGTTTTTGACCGCCCGAGAGTTCGTTTGGATAGCGCTTGGCGTATTGCTCGGGGTCTAAACCGACGATGCCTAACCATTCGAACGCCTTGTCTTTTCGTTCGAAGGCTGATCGCCCCTGTAGCCGCAGCACGATTGAAACATTGTCTTCAACCGTTAGATGAGGAAATAATCCAATCCCTTGAAACACATATCCCATCGAACGCCGCAACGCAACAGGATCAACCGTCTTGATGTCGCGCCCGTCGACTTCGATTAAACCACTCGACGGCAGAACCAAACCATTGATCATTTTTAAGGTCGTGGTCTTGCCGCAGCCGGAAGAACCCAGAAGGACAAGCGTTTCGCCCTTATGGATTTCAAGACAGAGGTCTCGAACAACAAACTCTCCGTCTTCACTGAAGGATTTACATACATTTGTCAAACAGATCATTCAGGCGAAACTCAAGCCATCTCAGCGAGCCAGGCTCTGGGGATGTCCGCCAGTTTCTGGGCGACAATAGCGTAGTAATACAAAGGTGAATTGTCGGTCGCCACCCGGTGTTGATATTTTTCTTGCACATGAATCGACACGATATCGTTGTCAATCATCTTTTTAAACAGCCGGGAAAACCCGGAGCTGTCTTTTCCGCTCAAAAACAGGTCTTTGATGTTAAACGCAATCCAACCTTCTTTTGAAATTAAATTAAACGCCCGCGCATACGCCAGCGGAGGCAAATCATCGAAGCCCAGCGCGGCGACCGAGACCAAACTGTTTAGTTTATACATCAAGATATCTTCTTCGATACTCTCAGGGATATCGGTCAAATCAATCGCAAAATAATCGTCATATACGTTGGGGCGGTCGCGATAGGCGGCCAATTTGGCTTCAATCAAAATATCAACGCCAACCACAAAGGAAACGCCATGCTGCTTCATTAATTCGCCGACCATTCCGTTTCCTGAGCCAATTTCAAGCACACGCAACTGATCTTCCGACAAACCGCGCTTTCTGATCTCATCAAAGAAAAAATCACATACGGTTTCCGGCGAACAACAACGCAGGTGATCATAAAAAATTTTCTCGTAGAGGCCTGGAATCGAATAAATTTCATCATAGTCGTGAAAGCGGATGCGCTTTTCAACGCCGTCTAATGAAATCGTGCAAAATTCTTCATCTTGGGTAAACTTTTTATCGGGAAAATCAACGCCAATGTCATCGCTGACTTCAAGAAACACATCGGTGTCTGTGCCTGTAGCATTATCGACAATCATTTCATCACTCCCTTACTGGCTTAATCTTTAACATCTTATTTTATTCGTGCACGAAGTATATTAGAAAAAAATCACCCGAACTCTTCATCCAACGGCTGTGTGATTGCACCCGAAGTCAGAATCGGCGATGCTTCGATTTCTTTTGCTTCCATCATTGACGCAATCCGCTGCAGCGAAGACAACAACGTGTTCTGCTCCCATTCCTCTAATTTCACAAACTCGCTGACAAAGCGTTCCTGAAGAGGAGACGGCGCGTTTTTTAGGACTTCTTGACCCAGCGGCGTCAGGGAAACGAATACTTGCCGCTTGTCTTGAGAACTTCTTTTTCTCTCGATAAATACGCGCTTTTCCAGCCGATTGATAATTTCTGTCGTTGTCGCGTTGCTTAAATGAATTCGCTTGGCAATATCGCCCGCCGAACTTGAACCGTCTCCACTCAAGTGCTGCATTAAAAGCAACTGCGGGCCAGTGATTCCATAATTGCGAACGAGGTCTTTCGAATGGAGGTCAATCGCGCGGGTAATTCGACGAATCGCAACAAGCACGTTATTACAAATTGGATTTTTTTGATCTGGCATTCATGTGACCTCAATAACAGTATACAGTTTTTCGTGTACGAAATAAAGTAGAGATACATTTTTCACACTGTAAATCCTGGATTTGATGCGCCAGCCGGTGTTTTTATTAACGTAAAACATAAAAATGAAACATCAAAGCGCTCTGCTTTACGATAAACTACCTGAACATGGCATTCATATTATGACATAATCCACTGATTGAGATAATTCAATGAAAGATAGGATATTTAATATGTTTCTCATTCGATCTTCACGATTAAGTATTGTTTTTGGCTGTATTCTATCGCTTTTTCTAGTAATGGCTTCTCATGCGCAACCGCGCGGCCCGCAAGTGGTTTCACCGGAAGTCAGTGAAGACGGGCAGGTCGCATTTCGCATCCTCGCGCCGAATGCGACCTCGGTCAAACTCAATGGCGGCGATATCCCCGGTTTAGACCAGGGCGCAGACTTAACCAAAAATGACGAGGGCGTTTGGGAAGTCTCCATGAGAATCGCCCCCGGCGCCTACCGCTACACATTCAATGTCGATGGGACTCCCGTTGTCGATCCACGCAACCCCACGGTCAGCGAATCAAACCAAAATGTCTGGAGCATGGTCTATGTTCCGGGCGCAGATTATATGGACGCGAATAACGTCCCGCACGGCGCCGTCTCAACCATCAATTATTATTCGTCATCGTTAGAACGCTTCCGCAGAATGCAAATCTATACGCCGCCGGGTTATGAATCCAATCAAGAGACATACCCCGTCTTTTATTTATTGCACGGCGCCTCCGACAGCGACGTAGCATGGACAACCGTTGGCCGGGCGGGCTTTATTCTCGACAACCTCATCGCCGCAAAAAAAGCCAAGCCGATGATCGTGGTCATGCCAGCCGGACACACAAATTCATCTCGCGGTTCTCGCGGTGAATTTGAAGAAGATTTCAATACTGATATTTTGCCGTACGTTGAGTCGCACTATCGCGTCTTGGCTGACCGCAATCATCGCGCCATTGCCGGGCTTTCGATGGGCGGCGCCCAGACGCTTAACATCTCCATTCCCCATTTAGACCAGTTTGCTTACATCGGCGTTTATAGTTCCGGCGTCTTTGGCCTGGCGGGCAACCGGGGCAACCGTCCAGCGCCGACTTTTGAAGAAGACCACAAAGAAATGCTCGCCAATGATGAATTAAAGAAAAGCGTAAAATTGTTCTGGTTCGCCACCGGCAAAGACGATTTTCTGATCGAAACCTCACGCGCCACCGTCGAACTGTTCAAGAAACATAAATTCGACGTGGTGTATAAAGAAACAGAAGGCGGACACACCTGGATCAACTGGCGCGAATACCTCAACGAATTCACGCCCCAATTGTTTCAATAACCGGAGAGATGAATACGGCGGCAACCGTGTTCAAAAAAAATAACATTCATACCACACAAAAACAAAGCGGGCGTTTGAGTGATCTCAGGCGTCCGCTTTTTCATTCCGTTTTGATCAAGACGAATCTATCCGCGCTCGTCCCAAAGTTCAGCAACCAGGCTTCCCATCAGGCCCATGCCCATTTGTTGGGTTGCGCGGTAGGGATTGCGCTGCAACGCCTCTCCGCCAACATTGCCTGGAGCAACGCCCGTCAACCAACCGTCAAGCGTAAGTTTTCTTTTGAGACCCTGTAACGCAAGACGAGACGCACTCAGATATTTGTCATCCACCCATCCACAACGCACCGCCGCCGCAATCGCCGCTGCAATGCCGGAGGTTCCCGATGTATCCGCTGGCGTAGTTGCATCATGTACAAAGGTGTGCCACAAGCCGTCATCGCGCTGGTATTGAACGATCCAATCCGCGCAGCGTTGGATTTCCTCAATGATATCATCAACGCCGGATTTACGCCCCGACGCTTCCAAGGTGCGCACCATGCCGATGTAGTACCAGCAGATCCCACGGCACCAATTCTGAAAATAATATTCGCCGGACTGCTTACGCCGCAAATAGAGTGAACCGTCATGCACCAATTCGCGAATGTGATATCGAATTTGATTGAGCGCTTCATCGACGAGGTCTTCATCGTTACGTTGTCGCCCGATCACAGCCAATGGATACGCGACCGTATAATTCGTTTCTGTAACGATGTTGCTCCCGTCGCTCATCACGCCGTCAGGACGGCGTTTTTCAAACCACTTCTTGATTGCAAAATCAATCGAGCGGTGGTCGGGGCGAACATGCGCCAGCGTCGACCAGGTCAGCGTGTTCTCCATCCCCGGAACATCAGGCGCCGTCTTACCTTCCGGCCAGATGAGGCGCTCAAAGTACACATCGAGTTGATCGTTGATTGCTTTTTGAAAACGCTTTTGCTTTGAGAACCGCGCCAGCATCCACAGGCCGTCCATCACCGCCCCGCTGCGCCAACAAAACTCGTTCAAACTTTCATACGACGCCATGCGTTGCAAGAATTGTTCGAGCCGGTCGGTCTCTTCCAATGGAACAAACAAATGCGGCATGAATGCAGGCGCGCGGCCAAACTCACTGGCTGGATCTGACACAAACCATAATGGAACGTCTCCAACCGATTGCCGTAATACGACGCCCTCTTTTATCACCGCAGCAAGATATTCATCTGCAATCGGCGCATCAATCGGCTGGAACAACGCGGGGTTGCGGATTTCAAATTTGGCAATCACCGTCTTGCTTTTTGCCAACAGCAGTTCGAGTTGTTTATTCTTACGATCACGAACACCGACCGTAATCCGAAACGACGCGTTGTTGATTGGCTTGTTGGTTGAAAACTGAATCTCCGCCGAGTTCCCTTCCCCTGCCGGGGGCGTAGAAAAAACTGACCACCCCATCATCACCTCAAGTTCACTTTTACTGTTCAACTGGTCGCCTCGAAAAACAGTCAGTCCGGCAATCCGAAGATACGGTTCGTTCTCATCTACTGAAACAGCAGCACGGGACCATGTCGCAGCCAATCCAGCCGCGCCCGCAATGAATGTTCGTCTCAGAATATCTTGTGTCATAGTTATTCCTCTCGCAATCCATACGCATCATGCTAAGCATTGAGTGTAAAGAAATTGCCCTGCTGCGTCTACACAATGAATGCAACCCTGCCATCCAACAAACCACTAAAAATCTTTAGGCGTACATGCAACAATAGCAAAAACGCTGCGGGAGAATTTCCATGACGCGAATACGCTATTTTGTTTGCTGCATTCTTACATTGACGATTCATGCAAGCGCAACGTCCGTTTCTATTGATGGAACCAATTGGAAAATTAATAACGCGATTACGCATCCAGGCGCGCCTGCCGAAGGTCTGTTGATGAATGTCCGCATGGTGAACAGCACCTTTGAAGACGCATCGAAACCCGACTTTGATTCGACGACAAATACAGACCAATTTTTGTCAAAGATACCTGAATACAAATCGTATGAAGTCCGCGCAATTACGCTGAACTTACAAGGCGGGTTCCCTGGTTACGAAGGCGCAGTCAATTCCGCGTTTCGCCCCAACGGCGCGTTGAAAAAACCTTACATGAAACGCATCAAGCGTGTGATTGATGAATGCGACAAGCAAGGCATGGTGGTCATACTGGGATTGTTTTATCAGCGGCAAGACCAGATTCTAAACGATGCAGAGGCGGTCAAGCGCGCTGTCGTCAACGCGATGAAATGGATTCAAGAAAACAAGATAACGAATGTCGCCATCGAAATCGCCAATGAATATGACCATAATGGATTTGACCATCATCAGATTAAATCGGCTACAGGCGAGTTAGAACTCATCCGCCTCGCGAAGAAAACCGCGCCCAATCTCCTCGTCTCGACCAGCGGTTTGGGCCACGGCAGAATGGACGCAATGATCGCCGAAGAAGCCGATTTCATTCTGATCCATTTCAATGGAACCAAAATCGAAGACATTCCATCACGCATTCAAGCCTTCAAAAAATTCAACAAGCCCATTGTCTGTAACGAAGACGACAAGTTAGGCGAGACCGCCGCGCAGGCATTACGCGCCAGCGTTGAAAACGGCTGTTCGTGGGGATTCATGCACAAAGAATTAAACCAATACAGCCCGTTTGAATTTAACGGCGCCGCTGATGACCCGATTGTGTATGAGGCGTTTAAGAAGGCAGCGGGGAAGTAACGGTTTGGGGATGTCTTCTCTTCGCTTCAGTTCAGTAGGGTGGGGTGGGATGAATGCAATGAATCCCACCGTGGCATAACGGTAGGTTTTTATTGGTGGGTTTCGCTTCGCTCAACGCCACCCTACTTGAAATGTTGGGAGCAGGCGAGGATGAGGGCAAACAAAAAAAGCGGGTAGAGAATTTCTCCACCCGCTTTCGCTAAATTTTATGGAATGCCTGCTACTTCTTTTCTTCGATACTTTCCGTCAACAAAACCGCTTCGCCGCCGGAGACTTCCAATACGCCGCCGTCAACCACAAAATTATGGACCTCATCGTCGCTCACGCGGACCATCAAATCCCCTTTGGTCAACGTGGTGAGATAAGGCGCGTGATGGGCCATGATTCCAACCGAACCCTCATACGCCGGCGCCATAACGGACACAACCTCGCCCTCGAACAGCGTGGCTTCGTGAGACAAAACGCGGAATATATATGTTGACGCCATAATTCGTTTAGGCTCTCAATCTTCGTGTCTAGGCCGCAGCCATTTTCTTCGCGTTGTCGACGACTTCATCCAACGTTCCGCACATATAGAACGCTTGCTCAGGCAGCTCGTCCATCTCGCCTCGGGCAATTTTGCCAAACGCTTCGATGGAGTCAGCGACTTTAACGTAACGGCCTTCGCGTCCAGTGAACTGCTCCGCAACAAAGAACGGCTGCGACAAAAAGCGCTGAATTTTGCGCGCGCGCTGCACGGAAATCTTATCTTCGTCTGAAAGTTCATCCATACCGAGAATCGCGATGATGTCCTGCAAATCTTTATACCGTTGCAAGACCTCTTGTACGTCGCGGGCGGTGTTGTAATGGTCTTCGCCGAGAATGCGCGGGTCCATGATTCGCGAGGTCGAGTCAAGCGGATCGACCGCCGGGTAAATGCCCAGTTCCGCGATTTGACGCGAAAGAACCGACGTCGCGTCCAGGTGAGAAAAGGCCGCCGCAGGAGCCGGATCGGTCAAGTCATCGGCAGGGACGTAAATCGCCTGGACGGAAGTGATCGAACCTTTTTTGGTCGAGGTAATACGCTCTTGCAAGGCGCCCATTTCGGTACTCAGCGTCGGCTGATAACCAACGGCGGAAGGCATACGTCCGAGGAGAGCGGACACTTCAGAACCCGCTTGCGTAAAGCGGAAGATGTTATCAATAAAGAGCAACACGTCCTGACCGCGGTCGTCGCGGAAATATTCGGCCATCGTCAACGCAGAAAGCGCAACCCGCTGACGCGCTCCAGGCGGTTCATTCATCTGGCCGAAGACCAACGCGGTACGGTCAATAACGCCGGACTCATTCATTTCGAGCCACAAGTCATTTCCTTCGCGGGTACGTTCGCCCACGCCGCCGAACACCGACACGCCGCCGTGTTCCGCCGCGATATTACGGATGAGTTCCATGATAACGACGGTCTTGCCAACGCCCGCGCCGCCGAAGAGGCCGACTTTTCCACCTTTGGAATAGGGAGCAAGCAAGTCAATAACTTTGATGCCCGTTTCAAAAATTTCCGCGACGGGAACTTGCTCTTCAAATGAAGGGGCCGCGCGGTGAATGGGGTGGCGGTTTTCAACGTCAGCAACATCGCCCTTGCCGTCAATCGGGTTGCCGAGCAGGTTAAACATGCGCCCCAGCACCTGATCGCCCACCGGTACGGAAATCGGCTTGCCAGTATCCGTCACCTTCATGCCGCGAACCAAGCCGTCCGTCGACGCCATCGCTACGCACCGCACCATGTTGTTGCCGGTGTGCTGCGCCACTTCGACGGTCAAATGGATGCCTCTTTCTTCGTCTTCAATCAGAAGAGCGTTGAGCATATTGGGCAGATGATCGGGGTGGAATTCAACGTCCACTGTGGGGCCAATCACCTGGCGGACTTCTCCGACGTTCGACATTGTGTTGCCTCTCTTTTTATTCCCGCCGCGCGGGATGCTTCGTTTCAATCTCTCCCCAAAAGGAGAGAACCGGGTGTTCGTTTAGCCAGACAGCGCGTTGGCGCCGCTAACGATTTCGAGAATTTCCGTCGTGATTGAGGTCTGTCGCGCCTTGTTCATGTCAAGCGTCAGCGTGTCAATCAATTCACGGCAGTTGGTATTCGCCGCCGCCATCGCCATCATGCGCGCCTGGTGTTCAGCGGCGAATGCGTCCACGAACGTGAACAATAATTTCGTTTCGAGAAACTTCGGCAGCAATTGTTTCAACAGCGTTAGCGGGTCCGGTTCAAAAATATAATCAATCGGGGCCGACGCGCCGCCGCTGCTTGGAGCCAGTTCATCCTGCTTGAGCGGCAACAGTAGTTCATGATGAGGCCGATAATTCATCGCGCTGATCGCACGGTTGCAAACCAATTCGACTGCGTCATATTCGCCGCTCAAAAACAGGTCGCGCAGCTCGCGGGCAATTTCAAGAACCCGGGGAACGTCTACATTACCGCTAAAATCTTCATACGACTTGCAAATAGGAAACCCTTGTCGACGAATGGCGCTGGCGGCGCGTTTACCTACAATATAGAATGTTCCGTTTTCGACGGCTTTCGCCCTGTCGATTGCGTATCGAGAAATTGTGTTGTTGAAAGCGCCGCACAGCCCGCGGTCAGATGAAAACACAACCATCAAGCGCTTTTTGACTTCACGGTTTTCTAAGAGCGGCTGCCCTTCCGAACCGACAGAGTTGACCAGATTGGCGACCAACTGCTGTAAGCGCTCAACATACGGACGCGCCTTATCACGGCGTTCGTGAGTGCGGCGCATCTTGGATGCGGCGACCGAACGCATGGCGCGGGTAATCAGTTGTGTGTTCTTCACCGTACGGATGCGGCGGCGAAGGTCTTTTAACGACGGCATTGTTCGTATCCCGTCCTAGAATTTACGCTGTTTGAAACTGCTCTTTATACTTTGTGATTGCTTCGTTTAACTTTTCGACCGCATCATCATCCACAATTTTCTTTTCTTCAATCGAATGGATGACGTCGCCGTAACCCTTCTCAACAAACGCAAACAAGCCTTCTTCAAACTTGCGCACGTCATGCGTATCGAGAGAATCTAAGAAACCGTGGGCGCCCGCAAAAATAATGACGACTTGCTGGGCAAGCGTCTTAGGCGCGTATTGGTTTTGTTTGAGCAACTCAGTCATGCGCTCGCCGCGAATCAGCTGGGCCTGGGTCGCCTTATCAAGGTCAGAACCAAACTGCGCAAACGCCGCCAATTCACGATACTGGGCCAGATCGAGGCGCAGACGGCCTGCGACCGATTTCATCGCTTTGGTCTGCGCGTTTCCACCGACGCGGGACACGGAAAGTCCGACATTGATCGCTGGCTTAACGCCCGCGTAGAACAAGTCAGGTTCCAGATAAATCTGTCCATCGGTAATCGAAATGACGTTGGTTGGAATGTATGCGGAAACGTCGCCCGCCTGAGTTTCGATAATGGGAAGCGCGGTCAAAGAACCGCCGCTTTTTTCATCGCTGAGTTTTGCGGCGCGTTCTAACAAACGGCTGTGCAAGTAGAAAACGTCGCCAGGATACGCTTCGCGTCCGGGAGGACGGCGTAAGAGCAAAGACAACTGGCGATAAGCCGCCGCGTGTTTGGAAAGATCGTCATATACAACCAACACAGAGCGCCCGCTGTACATGAAATATTCGCCCATCGCACAACCAGCGTAAGGGGCGATATATTGCAGCGAGGCGGACTGTTCCGCCGTCGAAGAAACAATCGTGGTGTATTCCATCGCGCCGTTTTTCTTTAATACTTCCGCTACAGCGGCGACGCTGGAAGCTTTTTGACCAATAGCGACGTAAATACAGAAAACGTCGGCGCCTTTTTGATTGATGATGGCGTCGATTGCGACGGCCGTCTTGCCCGTGCCTCGGTCGCCAATAATCAATTCGCGCTGACCGCGTCCGATTGGAATCATCGAATCGATCGCTTTTATTCCCGTCATCAACGGTTCCTTAACGGGCTGGCGATCAAGTACGCCCGGCGCCATTGATTCAACGGTGCGGAACTCGGTCGATGCGATGGGGCCGTCGCCGTCGATTGGCTCGCCCAGCGCGTTGACCACGCGGCCAATCACGCCTTCGCCAACGGGAACCGACGCAATGCGTCCGGTGCGTTTGACGATATCGCCTTCTTTAATGCCCCGGTCAGAACCGAACAAAGCGGCGCCAACGGAGTTTTCTTCCAAGTTCAATACCATGCCCATCAGGCCGCCGGGAAATTCCAGCAACTCGCCGGACATGGCTTCTTCTAATCCATAAATCGTAGCGATGCCGTCGCCGACTTTCAGGACGCTGCCAACCGTCTCCATCTTGAGATCGGTTTCAAATGCCGACAGTTCCCGTTCAAGAACCGACGTGATTTCTTCCGGTCGCAAAGCCATCGTTTTCGCCTCTCCGTCAGTGGTTCACTCTATGGCGCAGCGTTAAGACGCCAATCGCGCCAAGGACATCCGGCGCCGCAAATCGACCAACTGCGACTGAATGGTCGCATCAATCAGCGTGTCGCCAAACTGTACCCGTACGCCCCCGACAATTGTGGGATCGACCTTGAATTGCATGATAAACTTTCGTTCGCAATAGGCGTCCAGTTTTTGTCGCAGGGTATCTTTTTCTTCATCCGACAACTCGACCGCAGTCGTTACTAAGCCTTCAGTAACGCCGCCTTCTTTTTCCACGAGCCGCTCGAACTCATCAAGGATGTCGATCAAATGGTCTAGTCGTCCGCGCCGCAACAATAGCAAGAGAAAATACATGAACAATTCAGAGCTATTGTTCTGAAATGCGTCGCGAATCATCTTGCGCTTATCGTCCGCGCGAAACTGCGGGCCTTCTAGAAACACCTTAAAACGGGATTGGGACAATATCAATTCGCGCAACGACAACGCTTCGCTCAGCGCGTCGTCTAACGAGACATTGTGCTTACCTGCGGCGGCCAACAAGGCTGACGCATAGTTTTTGGAAACGTCCGGGTCCCGCTCCACGCTCTAGTTCCTTTCGATCCGATTCAAGAAGTCGCCGATCAGGCTGCGTTGCTTCTCGTCATCGAGCCGTTCTTTGATCAGGTGTTCAGAGGCCATGATCGTCATATTGACAATGTCGGCCTTGAGTTCTTCGCGGGCCTTTTGGATTTCATACTGGACGTTCTGCCTGGCTTTTTCCAGCAGCGCTTCCGCATCCGCATGGCCCTTCTCGCGAATTCCATCCGCCGTACGCTTGCCTTCGTTGAGAAGTTCCAGCATTTTCTGGCGGGACTCCTCTTCGATGCCGCGCAGCCGCGCAGAAATCGCTTCCTGGTCTTTCTCTGATTGAAGGCGCACATCCTCGGCGCGCTTCAAATCTGCATCAATCGCGTTGCGACGCTCATCAATGATGTTCATGATGGGACCAAACGCAAACAGCTTCAATATCCAAAATACAATAAGGAAGCAGACAATATGCGTAATGATCTGCGCGTACAAAGGCGGACCTCCGCCGGACGCGCCAACGACCGCAACGCTTTGAACCGTCTGAAGAATCGAACTGATCACAATAACTACTCCTTCCGCTGCTGGTGGTTTAATTCAGGAGCGAATTAGAATCCAGCCAGTGACGCGAAGAAGTTGGAGATCAGCGCATAAATCGTCAACGCTTCGATAAACGCAGCGCCGATGATCATTGCCGTTTGAATGCGCCCGGCGGCTTCGGGTTGACGCGCCATGGCTTCCATTGCTTTGCCAACGGCCATACCCAAACCGATACCCGAACCAATCGCGGCAATACCAACACCCAAGTGGTAGGCGCCTTGTGACGTAATCATGCTGGCTACTTGCTCTTCCATGCTATCCTCCTAGCATTTTACCGAACTATGGACGGCGTTATTTTATCGTCCTGATGCCGACGCAACGCGCCGACGACATTTCTAAATTGTAATCAATGGTGTTCTTCGTGCGGCAACACCATTGAAATATACACAGTCGCCAATAATGAAAAAACTAAAGCCTGAATCGTCCCTAACAACATCGACAAGAACACAAACGGCAAGTGCAGCGGGATGCCGACTGGCGACATGGGAATCAGGGCGACAACCATTTGCACACCTAAAATCAGGGCGATTCCCAGCAGCATGTCTTCGCCGAAGATGTTACCAAAAAGTCGGCAAGCCAGACTCAGCGGCTTAATAAATTCTTCCATAATATGCAGCGGCAAAAACAGCGGCACTAGCCCCCACCCAACGGCGTCTTTCGGTTCGCCCATCAGGTGATAAAAATACTTCGCAGGACCGAGACGGGTCAGCGCAGCAAATTGAACATATAAAAACACGCAAATCGCGAGTGCGCTGGTGACGGCAAAACTCGAAGTCGGCGACTTCATCAACGGAATCAGGCCGAACCAGTTCATCGTAAAAATGAAGAGAAACAGGCTGCCGATAAATGGAAAATAGCGCCGCCCTTCTTTTTCACCCAGAATTCCAGTCACGATACCGAGCAGGGCTTCAATAATCAATTCAGCGCACGCCTGCAAGCGCCCAGGAATAATCGAACATTTGCGCGTCGCCGTGTAGAAAAACGCTGCGATGGCGGCAATCGCCAGAATAATAAAGATTTGGTTTTCAAAATACCGCATCAATTCGATGAATTGATTATGAGGAAAATACACATGAAGCGCATGGACAAAGTTAGGCAGTTCAGGAATCGCGGCGGCCTCTTGACCGTGGCTCGCGCTTTCAGCAGCGTGCTCAACGGCATGCCCGGCTTCTTCTGATGCTTGAATGACCGCAAACCATAAGGTACTTGCGACGTTCATCAATCAACCTCGACTTTTGTTTCTGCGGCGGTTTCAGTCGGCCCGGCTTCTCTTCCGCCCCGCAACGATTCGAGCAAGACAAAAAGAAACGGAACCTGAAATGCTGCAAGCGCCGGAAGCAGCGCCACTTTCATCGTCAACAAAATAAACGCGCCCAATCCATAAAACACGGGCAGTTTAACAAGTATGTACAAAAAAATTCGGAATGATCGGCAAGGCCCCATTGCCTCTTCGATCAGACTCTTTAATAACCACAAATTAACCGCTGATGCTAGGCCGCCAAACAAACATCCAAAAGCGGCGTCTAATCCAAAAACCGGCCAAGCCAACAGCGACAGAATAATAATCGCGCCGAGTGAATTCGCCACAACCTGGTTAATGTCTTTCGGAGTCACTCTTCTTCTCCAACTGGTCAATCAACCGGCGAATCACAAAATATGTTTGTCGAAATCCTGAAAACATTCCCAAAAATAAAAAAGGAATTTTTAACCAAGTCAAGCCAAAATAATCATCCAGCCAGCGTCCAATCATAAAAAACGCGATGGGATACAAAGCCAGAAACACCGGAATAAAAGAGGCTTGCCCGGCGATGCGAACCCAATTGGGTTCATCATCCTGTAATTTATTTGTGGACATTTTGTCCAACGAATCTCTCTTCAGGCCAATAACAAAGCAGTCCTAAAGAAACTGTCTTATGAGATTGATAATCCTACTAATACGTCGGGGCAGTGTCAACGCCTACTCACAAAACTTGGATATATTTATGACTAAATTTAGGTTCTTAGTCAATTTAACCAAAAAGACATGCTGCTACTACAATGAGATTATCGTGAAACAACGCGGTTTCTCATTCACAGAATCAAAAAACGCTATACTCTTCCATAGAATTAGCAACCACTTCCATGAAAGATAAATACCCGTAACCTTATAAAAATATGGGACTTAAAGAGAAAATTGCCCACGAGAAGCACCTGCTTGCCTACCCCGAGACGCCGCATGGCCCGCTGGGGATGATCTACCCCAATGTGTATGGCGTCGGCATGGCGTGTCTTGGCTTTCAACAAATTTATCGCTTGTTTCAAGAATCAGGCATTGCCGCCGAGCGAATTTTTTTTGATAAAAAAGGGCGCGAAACGCGCAGTTTGAACAATCAAATCCCGCTTTTTCGGTTCCCCTATCTGGCGACATCATATACCTACGAGCTCGACATCATTCATTTGTTGCAGATGATGATTCGCGGCGGCGTCGAACCGCTATGGCAAGACCGCAGCGAAGGTTCCCCTATATTAATCGTCGGAGGCCAAGCCTCGACGGCGAATGTACGTGTGGTCTCGCGCATCGCAGACATCATCGTCATTGGCGAAGGCGAGCGCGTTGTTTCGACGCTCGCTCAAACTCTGATCGAAGCCCAAGGGCTTCCGCGCATGGACGTGCTCACCCGCGTCGCAGAGCGCGTGCCCAATGTGTTTGTCCCTGCGGTGCATGAAGTCTACGATCCCACGGTCCACACCGCCCACTCGATGGATGAGATCGACGAAGTCGATTGCCACTCGATCATGCTGGCTCCCGACGATGAATTCGGCGGGGCGTTTTTGCTTGAAGTTTCGCGCGGCTGCATGTACCGCTGCAAATTTTGCATCGTCCATTACATGAACGGCTCGGCGCGTTACCGCAACTACGATAAGTTAATCGGCGTTCTTGAGCGCTATCAGAACGATTACCACAAAGTCGGCCTATTGGGCGCCGCAGTCGCAGACCATCCGCAAGTGGAAGAGATCACCGAATGGCTGCTCACGCGCGGCAAGCAGGTTTCAACCTCGTCCCTTCGCGCAGAACGCATCACTGAGCGCTTTCTCGATTTGCTCAAAGCAGCCGGACAACACAACATCACCGTCGCGCCGGAGACGGGCAGCATCGAAAGCCGTAAGCGCATGAGAAAAGGCGTGAAGGACGAGAAGTACATCCGGCTGGCGGAATGGGCGGGCAAACGGCGCTTTCCCAGCATGAAATTGTATTTCGTCATTGGAACGCCCGAATCAGAGCCAATGCAGGAAGCCAGCGACATCATCGAGTTCGGCAAAAAAATGAACGACGCCTTCACCAAATCAGGCGGCGGGCGGCTGACGATTACCGTATCCCCGTTTGTACCAAAGCCGACCACCCCTTGGGCGGACGGTGGGCTGTGGGAACCCAAGGTCGTCAAAAAAGCCTCGCGCATCATCCGCAAGGAACTCGCGTTTCGTAACAACGTGCGCGTCCCGCCGGTGAATGTCAAAGAGGCGCGCGCGGAAACCGTCTTGTCATGGTCTGGCGCCGAATTGACCGACGAACTCTTGCGGCTCGCCCACGGCGAACTCTCGCTTGAAAACGCATTTAAAGATTTTGACTTTGCCTCGCTCGACCGTAACGCCGAGACCAGCGCCCTGCCCCACGCCTCCACGCTGAAATATCTGGCGAAAGCAAGAGGGTGATGTATAAAATCCCCCCCCAAGTTGAGGGAGGTTTACCCCGTAGGATGAGTTCTTAACCCATCAGAAGCAAAAAGGGCGCAGCACGCTGCGCCCCTACAATGAATCCTCTTACAAATTAGCCCAATGTAGGGTGGGATGAATGCAATGAATCCCACCGTGGCATAACGCTAGGTTTTCATTGGTGGGTTTCGCTTCGCTCAACACCACCCTACTTGATAAGCCTGTCTTCATCGTTTCTATGATTCCGGTGAAACGTTTTTAATCATCCTGAAACACAAACTCGCCGGATTCAACTCCCCAGTCCATGCCGAAGAAACCTGCGGCGACGATGCCCTCAGCGCCGTCTTTCAGATAACCAGGCGTTAAGACCGTCACATCAGGATACCCGACGCCGGATGTGAAATAGGGGCAGCGGTCGGTCAACTTCATCCCGACAAGACCCGAGCCAGACACAACCGCGACGCTGGCGAGTTTGCTATCCTGGCGGGGATACATAAACAAACAAGCCAAGTCGCTGCCTTGAATCTCTCTTGCCCCGATTGTCACTGAGCCGTTATTGACTTGTACAGGGCAATCGGCAAGCAATTTCTTCCACGCCAAGTTTGAATTTGCGTTGCCATATAGAACGACATTGCGGTCAGGATAATCGGCGGGGTCAAATTCATTATCGGCGATGACAGGTACGGAGGCGTTGCCGCGATACCAAAACTGTTCGGCGTCATAGCGCGCTTTGTTAAACGCCCATTGGCTTTGCCCCGACGAACCGCGCGTTCCATAAACAAACACCATCCGGTTACGAAACGCCTGTTTAAACGGCCCATAGCGGTGCGGCCCTTTGTCGGCTTTTGAGAACTTGTCAACGACAGACCATTCGCCCTCTTGCTTTTCAAGATTGACGGTTTCGCTCCAAGGCCAACGAATGTCCGCGATTTCCTGCTGGTCCAATGAAACCATCAATGCCCCATTTGGAGGCAACACGCTGACGTCCAACGACAAGCGGCTGACGTTCTTCGTCTCGCCGACAAAGCGGCGTTTGTAGGGATCAAACTGAATATCAATGGCGCTCGGCTCAAGCATCTTTTCTTGAGCGAAGATTGTCGCCCAATGGTTTTTCGCTGAGACGCCGGGGTTCACCGTCGTAAAACTGGCGCGGCGAACCTGCTCGCTTGACGGCAGCGCATGACGGGCGAAAAAGTCAAACATCGGCGCCCAATCGACGCAATCCGCGCCATTCTCATCAGAGAGGTTCCACCAGTGGCCTTGTCCAGGTTCTTCGTGATAAACGAAGTCGCGATGAAAACCGCTCAGCTCTTCGACCATCGTTTGCGCTTGTGACGCGGGCACGTTGTCGTCCGCGCCGCCGTGGAGAATATAGACGCCCTCTTGCGCATAATTATGTTTCATCGCCAGCGTGTCGCTGGCGTTTGATGAACGCTGGATGAGTTTTCCGATTTCGGTTTCAGGCTCGCGGCTGCCGCGCCCTACATAGGAGAAGAAACTGATCCAGCCCGCGCTGGGCGCGATGGCGGCGAATTGGTCGGGGAAATGCACGCCGACTTGCCAGGTTCCATGACCGCCCATCGAGTGTCCGGTCAAGTAAGTTCGCGCGGGATCGGTATGAAGCGTTTGTTTCGCAATGCCAAGCACTTCGAGCGCATCCATGCGGCCCCATTCTTCCCAATCGAACCCATACGGACGGCGGTTGGTCGGCGCCACGATATGCGCCCAGGTCTTGCTTGAATAAGCATTGGCTTGATTGATGGCTTCGACGCTGGCGCCGTGAAGCGACAACACCAACGCCGGGTCGCGCCAACCGCCCGGCAACCGGTTCGCTGGTTGGACTGCATAATATTGTACGCTGCCGTCAATATCGCTAATGAAAGTGCGCTTGCGGCTTTGCGTCGGTTCGCGTATATCTAGGGTCAACTCTTTGAAGTCACGCCGCGATAATCCATTGTCCGACTCCATCAACAGTTCAATCTGTAGTTTCTGTTTTCCTGGTTGTACGGGAGCATCGCTAATGATTCGAAACGGAACTTTCGCTGCGCTCATCGGTTGGATGGGCGGCGCGGGAGTCAATGTACTCCCGCCTTGTTCGAGCGAGGCGCGAATGAACAAACCTCTCATCTGCTTGCGCATGGGTTGAATCACGATGATTCCGCCCCAAACGTCAACGTCTTCCCCGACGACGAGATCAGGCAACGTCATATCACGATCATTCAATTGAAGGATGTTCGATGGAGTAACAAGAGAGGCCTTTAAGCGCCCGCGGCTGCATTGAAATAAGAACTCATTGTCGCCTTGATTCAAACGCACCGGCAAGAATGAATAGCCGTATCCATACACATCGCCCATGCGCGGTACCTGATTCACGTAGACCATCGAATGGCCCGACCCATTCAACAGCATCATTCGATCACTGTCTGAATGAACATTCACGGAGATATAGCCGCGACGGCGCCCCGGCCCCTGAAACCAGCCGTCTTCATCGGCTTCAGTCTTTTGCCAGGTCGGTTCATCCGTCGCGCCAGTGATAAGAACGTCTCCTTCTTTGGGAGCCACCCACGTTCCAGTCACAATTTGATATTCAACCGGGTCCGTCCGAATCGCCGAGCGCCCGGATCGTCCCACCCGGTCAATACCAACGCCTTGCGTCAGTTGAATGGTTTCTTCTTCTGCGGTGTTCGCGGCAGATATCGTCAACGCCATACCGGTAATCAAAAGCAGATTAAACAATAAGTAACTCAAAGGGAAATTTTTTCGCGCCATTGTAGTCATGCCTTTATATTTAGTTAGAAAAACTAATTTATAGGGGTGGCATAAAAGAACGTCAACGGTTGGTTCGTTCATTTATTAAAAATGAGGTTCATCCGGTAATTGAATACCTACATTGATGGATGGTCATGTTTTTGATTTCAAAAACGTATTCCGGCGTATCAAAAATTGCCAAACAAGAATAGGTATGGGTGCAACTCTGGGAGCGCCTGTGCATAAGGGCCTGAAAGCCCGCACTGAAGCGAGCAGAGCTGTACCCATACCGAATGCAGAAAAAAAAGTATCCAACTATACGTGAGAACCCAAAATGAGTTCACCAAATAGAAATAAAATTCGATTAAGAGTTCATTACGATAGGCAAAGAATCAAAAATATTTTATGATAATTTATATTCTTACTATTAATCGAATGATGATTGGGGAGAAAGTTAATGAAACAATCCGGCTTTACTTTAATTGAGTTGTTAATCGTCGTAGCGATTATTGGCATCCTCGCGGCAATCGCTGTACCCAATTTTTTGAACGCGCAAATTCGCGCCAAAGTCGCCCGTTGCGTTTCAGACATGAAGACGCTTGAGACTGCATTGGAAATGTATCAAATGGATGCGGGCGACTATCCGCCTTATGGTGGTCAAACGCCGAATGTACGACGCTGGTATGTATTGACCAGCCCCATCGCTTATATCTCTTCGATACCGATAGATCCGTTTTTTTCAGACGCATCCGCAGACGCCGTCCAGTGGGGTTCGGCCTATGACATTACTCTCGTGAACGCCGCCAAAGACAATTACAACTGGGATTGTCTATGGGGCGCCCATTATCGTATTAACGCCTGGGGGCCTGACGCCCGCAACGACTGGGGCGGATGCCGCCAGAGCCGTGATGGAAGACAAGGGACCTTCGGTTGTCCGAACGGAATCCCCAATTTTCAATATCAGGTGTCGAACGGCCTTGTCAGCGACGGCGACATTGTGTGGCTTGGGCCAAAGACGGGTCGAAGAACCAGCCCTGATTGCAAAATCCGAAACGCCATCTAACGACAAACGAGTTCAATAATTTACTTCACAGTCTATCGGGGCGGGGAGAAATCTCCGCTCCATTTTTATAAAAAACGAGCGCTTCTCATTTTCGCGGCTCGTCGGGAGACTCGCCCTCCCCACGCTTCGGTCGCTAACGCTTCATCGCAATGACGCTATAGAAATTTTGGTTCATCTGGTACTTACATTGATGAATGGCCATAATTTTGTTTAAGAAAACGTATTCGGGCATATTGAAAATTGACGAACCAATCAGGCATGGGTGCAACTCTGGGAGCGCCTGCGCATAAGGGCCTGAAAGCCCGCACTGAAGCGAGCAGAGTTGTACCCATGCCACACACAGCGAAAGATCAAGTATTGATGAAGAGGCTTCTATAAATCTCAATTCTATTTGTGAAAAAGTATCCAAATACCGAAAGAACCGAAATTGCTGACAAGAATTTATATATTGAAGATCATCTTCCCTTTGCTGTTTGCAGCGAATTCGATAGAGTCAGAGCATGAACGACGCAACGCATCCCCCAACTGATGGCTGGCATTCTTATTCTCAACTTTCGCTTCCCTATCTGGCGGCGCATCAACAACTCCTCGAACTCACCGCCCCTGAACTATTGGCTCCCATAACAAAAGAACGCCCCAAACTCGCTACGCTCAAAGTGCAATATCAAAACGGCGCGGCTCAACAAGCGAGTTTTGATCAAGGCGACGCCATCGCACTACAACCCGGCGAAGAATTGATGCGAAAGTTTCAAACCAAAATTGATGAGATAAAAACCCAGTCGCCGCCCCTCATCGTTGTCGCCGGGCTGGGGACGTTCGCTGAATACCAATACCTGCAGCAGGCCGCCCAAGCGCTGCCGCAAACCATCATTCTATTGATTGACCGCGATCCGCTTGCGCTCACGGTCAACTTGGCGTTATTTGATTTCCGTTCCATTTTGCTCAGCGGCGCCTGGGTGTGGGCGGTGGGCGAGCCTCTGGCAGAAACCCTATTGAACCAAGTGAAAGCCCATTCACTTTTCATGACATTTACCAACAACATGGACATCGTCTTTGGCTCAAACGCGCAAGACGCAGCGACAGCCGAAGCCTACGTCCAAGCCTTTCAAACCTGTATCGGACAACTTGCCGAGCATTGCCAAACCTTGAATCAAGCGTCGCAAGAATTTCAGTCGAACATACAAACGCTTCCGAAACGCGCCGCAAAAGTTTGGTCGTCGGGCGCTATTTCTGAATATACGTCAACCCCCATATTGCGGGCGATCCATCGTGGACTGAGTTCCGTCGGCGTCGAGAGCGCTTTTACTCCGTTGCCGCGAGGGCGTACGCGAAAATTCGTCGAATATGAAGGGCTAGTTCGCGCACAACCGGACATCGTTCTGAGTTTAAACGACCCGTCTCACAGCGTGGTTCCTCAAGGAGAATTCCACCGGGCGGTCTGGGTGACCGACGACCCCACCATGCGCAAAAATCTCGATGCCTTTCCAACCTATGACGAAAACGAAGTCGTGTTTCACGCCGATCACGCATACCTGCCTGCTCTGATAAAGCAGGGCGCGATACGCACCGCCCACCTGCCAGTGTTTGCGTTATTGGAGCATGAAGGCAAACACAACGACGAGTATGCGTTTCCCATCACCTTCGTTGGCATGATCTGGAACCTCAATCCATTTTTAGAAAAAGTATCACCCAGCGACCGCGATTTGTTGCAAGAAGCCCATCAATATGCGCTCGTTTCAGGGACAGGCACCCTGGGCTTACGCGAATGGTGGGCGCAACGCGACCTCCCTGCGTCACTGCTGCAATCCGCGCAACGGTATTTCCAAGTCAGTGGACGCGTGTTTCGCGAAGACGCCGCCGCCCTGACCTATCTAACCTATATGCTGGATATGGATTGGCGCCGCCGCCGCATGGCCGAAGCGCTCTTGCCTTTAGGATTACACGTCTTCGGCAACCGCGACTGGTTATCGGTTCTCGGCGAGAAATATGCGAACCGCTATCATGGATTCGTCCCCTATGACCGCTTGGGCGACGTATACCGATCCGCGCAAATCGTGATCGGCGTCCACAGTTTGCAACTTCCCGGCAGCATCAATATCCGCGACTGTGACGTGCTGCGTGCAGGCGGGTGTTTTCTGACCGATTCAGTAAGCGGGATGAATGAACAAGCCATCCTGCCGGGCCGCGACTGCGAAGCAGCCAACACGCCGGAAGAATTTGTCGCGGCGGCGCACAAATTATTAAACCATGAAGACCGCCGCCAACAGTTACGTCAACAAGGAATGAAAACCATCGAATCGGGATTTCTCCCTCAGCACCGCGCCCAATTGATACTTGATGCGCTCAAGGTCTCATCATAAAAAAACCGGGCCGCAAAACGCAGCCCGGTTTCATAACTTGATTATTCACATACGCCTTAGTGAAGCATATATTGTTCGACTTCTGTTTTATCATTCGCCAGCGTGATTCCAAAGAAGCTAAGAATCGGGCTTGCGTGAGGAATGTTGTTCGGCATTTGAAGACCGGTCAATGTACGGTTTTCATCCAAACGATATTGCTTGCGAATGAGGATCAAGCCGCCCGGAGGTGAAGCGCCGTCATAACGCACCAAGTCAGGCCACAAACGATCACCGAGTGACGTTTCTTCCACTTCACCTGTGAAGATGCCAATATTGCGAACGCGGGGTCCCCACGGATTGTTTTCTACGCCTTCTGCGTTGCCTGGCGCGGCGTCTTCAAACTTGTAATACAGTTCGGTGACATCGCCGTTAGCAAGAAACGGGGCCAGATCAAACGAACGCAGAGCCAAGTTCGGCTGATAACCGTCCAGGTTGCCTGCAGGGGCCGTATAAACCTGATCTTCTGTGGCAGAGTTATACAATTCAGTGAAGTTCACATTGTCTGTTGAAATTGAGAACTTGACGTTGCCCCACATTTCAACCCACAAGGTCGCTTCGGTCAGGCCTTCTAACGAGCCGGGGTAACCATCCATGTAATAAGTGAAATAGTTATCGACGCCGTTGCAGTAGGTGTACTGGCCATAGTCATGATTGGCTTGTCCAACGCCTTCCCAGACATAAATCAAACCGTTGGGATCGCCTTCATAGGCTTTGTACTGCTGGACGATTTCTTCTGCATCGCCGCTGACGGGCGCCACCCATACTGGCGGTTCCCAGAACCAGTCGTTCACAATGCCGATTTCCATCCAGTCGCCTTCACCGTCAGCGTAAATCGGCTTGAAGTTATTCAGTTCCGTACGCGGATCGACCAATTCACCGGTATCAGGGTCCTGTTCCGGGCCCCATTGGGTCTCGTTGCCCGGCCAATTGCCGCTGCCCGACATCATGGCGAAGAAGGCGTATTTATAATTGCCTTCGGGCACTGCGATGATATTTCCAACAGGATAATAGACATCAAGTGCGCCGACCATTTCAGGCAACAAAAACTCAACTTCTCCGTCTGCCGTCAGGTTCACTTGTCCTGGAATGACGTCTTCAGGCAAAGTTGAAATTTGAATCCGCTGCGTTGTACCACTATCCAGCGTCCATGTCCCGCCAGATTCATGGCTGGTTGCAACGGCAGGCTCATCCGCAACATCATCATACCAACCATCAGCGTTTAAGTAATCCAATAAATCGACAGGCGTACAATCAAATGATTGCGCCTGTACTGAAGGCAACAGTAACAGCGCCGCTGCCCCAGCCAAGGTGAGTTTTCCAATCAATCTTTTCATCTACAACTCCTCCAGTTCAATTATGCCGCTTATTGGGCAAAATCCCCGGAAATCCATCTATTTCCCGAGTCTTACAACTACCTAACACACCAATTTTTTGTTTTCAATGGCCAAGTATCATATTCTCATAAATAATCACTTTTATTTATACCTAAAGCAAATCAATACAAATATTTACTCGATTGACATAATGACTTCTACATAATTAACTAAACAGGAAATTAAAGGACATTTGCTCATTAAATAATCTAGCCTGACATTCAATTAAGTACGACTAGAGAAAAGCGTCAGTTTTGTGTGAATCATTTGTTTTACCTGCTGTCCCTCTATTCATTGCGAGCATTGGTTTAGTATACTGAGTGTCAATCGCGGAAACGTGATCCCCCTGATCGACTTCATCAATAGAAAGGATTTCGCGATGCAATATCCGATTTGGGACGTCCCTATCCTCGGCGGCGGCATGGTGATTGCCATAATCGCCATTGTTCACGTCGTCGTCGCTCACTTTGCCGTCGGCGCTGGTCTCTTCACTGCTTGGGCTGAATGGCGGGCCTTGCGCACCAACGACCAGCTCATGTTGAAGTTCCTCAAAGATTTCAGCAAATACTTGATCTTGGGGCCATTCATATTCGGCGCACTGACTGGAGTCGCCATCTGGTTCTCGATTTCGCTCGTCAGTCCCGACGCCACTTCGGCGCTGATCCATCAATTCGTATGGGGATGGGCGACAGAATGGGTCTTCTTTCTTGTCGAGATCGTCGCGGGCTACGTGTATTACTACACTTGGGGAAAACTCAGCCCCGGTCGGCATAACATGGTCGGTTGGATCTACGCGATTTCAGCGTTTATGAGCCTGGTCATTATCAACGGGATATTGACGTTCATGCTGACCCCCGGCGCCTGGATCGAAACCCGTTTCTTCTGGGACGCTTTCTTGAATCCGACCTACTGGCCTTCGCTCGCGCTTCGCACCATCAGCGCCATGTCGCTAGTCGGTATTTTTGTCGCGATCATCGCCAATCTGGTTAAAGACTATACCCGCGAAGAACGCCACCACATCATCACCGCCGGCGGAAAGTGGTTGATTCCCATGGCGCTAATGGCCCCGGTTTCGGTATGGTATTTCATGTATGTCCCCGAAGCAGCGGTGCAGATGATTAGCGGCGGCGCCATCGCCATGACCATGTTTTTCATGTTTGGCGTGGCGGCCTCTACCCTGGTCGGGCTTTACGCCTATTTCGGGCTGGTATGGAACAAACGCTACGTCAATCTTGAGACGGCGATACTCCTGGGCATGATCGCCTTTATCGCGACTGGCGCGATGGAGTTCGTCCGCGAAGGAGTACGCAAGCCGTATATCATTTATGACTATATGTATTCCAACGGCATCCTGGTGGACGACGTTGAGCGCTTACAACAAGAAGGCACGCTCGCCTGGGCGCCGTGGACTCTAGTACGCCTGGGCGCTGACCCGGAAAACCTCAGTATTGAACAACGCGGCGAGGCTCTCTTTGCGGCGCAATGCAGCCGCTGCCACACTCTCGACGGCGTCAATGGCATCAAACCGCTCATTTTGAATTGGCCGGAAGATTCCATCCGCCATTCGCTCGAAAAACTACATATCGAACAATTATTTATGCCACCGTTTGTGGGGCCGGAAGAAGACCTCAAGGCCATGACTCAATATCTGTTAAACCTCCATCGCGAACAAGAAGCCGCGATGGGCCTGCGTTCCGCAACAAGCGAACGCAAATCATAAAGGAGAACGCGCCGTGAATGGATTGATTCCACCGACGGACCCGCTGGGCGTACCCTCGCCGACGATTATCTTTCAATCGTTAGGCTGGCTGACGCTGACGCTGCACTTTATTTTTATGAATTTCGTTCTAGGCGGAACCCTGATCGTCACCGTCAATGAATGGTTGTTCGGCGGGCGCCCCAACACTTCGCAAGCCAATTATTGGATGGTCAAAGTGATGCCCGTCGCCTTATCAATGGCGATTACCATGGGCGTGGCGCCGCTGTTGTTCGTCCAGGTGTTATATGGGCAGTTCTTTTATACCGCCAATATCATGATGGGCTGGGGCTGGATGGCGATTATCGGCCTGGTCATGCTCGGCTTCTACCTGCTTTACGTCATGATCGCCGTCCGGCCCGAAGACAAACGCGCTTCGCTGCTCACACGGTTGATTGTCCTGGTGAATCTGGCGCTGTTTCTCACCGTCGCCGCCATCTTCACCAACAACGCCATGCTGGTTGAACACCCTGACCTGTGGAAAGCCATCCACGCAGGCGAGCGTAGTTTCATCGTTGGCACGGCGGAATTCTGGACGCGCTACTTACACAACGTGACTGGCGCCATCGCCATCGCCGGGCTGTGGGCTGCGGGCATCGCCCGTTTTCAATTGCGCTACCACTCCTCAAAAGCCGAAGCCGCAGCATGGATGTATAAGAACGGCCTGCTTTGGGGCAAGACAGGGACATTTCTGGCGATCATTATCGGTTTTGGCTACCTGGGCATGTTAGGCGGCGACCGCATGAAAGCCTTTATGGGCAACGGCCTCCTGTTTGTTGGCTGGACGGTCGGCGTATTGACCGCGTTCGCGTCGCTGGGCTTTTTGATTGTCGCCTTCATTAAACGCGACCAACCCAAATTCTATTGGGGCGCAGTGTTGACCGCGTTCCTGACGCTATTCGGTATGGTGATGGGGCGCGACTTGGTGCGCTCGATTTCGCTTGCCCAGTATTATGAATTCGCCGACCTGACCCCGAACTACGAATGGACCAGCCTGATACTTTTCCTGGCGACGTTCGTGATCGGCCTGTTGACGCTGGCCTATATGATGCGCCTGCTGTGGACCATCCCCGGCGAACCGCAACTCGCCGCAGCGACGCCAACCGACTCGCCGCCTGCTGATGCTCCTGAACTAACGATTTCGGTTTCCGTTGAAACCAAAACGCCGGAGGCGACGCAACCCGCAGAAGAACCGCTTGAACCGGAAACACCGAAAGAGCCAGAGGAAACAGTGGAGATAGTGGAACCAGAGCCGCCGGAAGACGAAACAAAACCGCAGCAATAAATTCAACTCATTGAAACGCAAACGGGGCGGTCAATCGACCGCCCCGTGGTTTTATTGAAGGTTCTTGATTTTCTGGATTATACTTTTCCCCATGCTAATGATTTCTTCCGTTTTTGAACGAAGTTCCGTCATATCAACATAGGGATTTGGAAATCTTGGATTGGGCTCGTAATCTGCCTGTTTACGCGCATCAGACATCCGTTTAATTCCATAATGGGTAGAAACTGATTTTATTTCGAACCAATCCAAAATCTTTTTGTGTATATTGGATGTACTATATTTAAATGATGGATCAATCTCATTTATTTTATCAATCGCAATGTGGAATACAGCATAATATGCCCGACTGATAGATGTTCTCAGTTCTGCTTCATTAGAAGAATCCTTAACTAGCTGCTCGGAAAGAAAAATAAAGTTCATCCGGTAAGTGAGTACCTACCTTGATGGATGGCCATTTTTTGGATTCAGAAACGGGCTCCGGCATTTCAAAAATGGACAACCCAATCAGGTATGGGTGGAACTCTGGGAGCGCCTGTGCATAAGGGCTTGAAAGCCCGCACTGAAGCAAGCAGAGTTGTACCCATGCCTGATACAGCGAAAGATCAAGAATTCACGAAAAAGCGTCAACAAAACGCAATTCAATTTGTGATAAAGTACCCAAATACCGGAAGAACCATAAAAAATAGGAGAGAAAGAGAAGTCGCTATTCCACGTTTTTTCTAAAAGTTGTGCGCCATCGGCGCCATTCACGAACAAATCTAATATCAATAGATCGGGTTTCAGGCGTTGAATGTTTTCTTCGGCGTCTTCCACGGTTAATGCGCTGCCGCACAGCGAAAGATGAGTTAACGAAGAAATCGTTTTTTTCACGCCTTCGATGACAATCGGCTGGTCGTCACAGATGAATATCCGTTTGGCGCCTAATTCTGACATTTGGGCTCGCTAGAAAATAAAATAGAAGCTTGGCTGATGAAATTTACATCAGATAGGCTTGTAGTGTTTAATTACTAGACGAATTATCGGAGCCGGTTCGGTCAGAAAATTAATACAAATGATAATTTTTCGCGTTAGAGGTTGAAATATACTCCAATTGGTGGACTATATTATGACTAACTTTATCAATGAAGTAAACTTCTGGGTATCCATCACGGTCAATGTCAGCAATTGCACTTGCATTATCTTGAAGATATGGCATCGAAAGTTTGCTAAGCAGTGTTAAGTCAGAGTTGTATATACAAACACATTGTTGACCAAATTCGATGATTTCTAATATTACGTCAGGGCTGCCGTTGCCATCCATGTCGGAAATGCCAGTCATTTCTACTCTAGCATTATCATCATCGGATACGTTTACAGAACCCTGAAGCCCATCAAACAAGTCATAGCGTTGAAGCACAGGCTCTTCTTGATATATCGCAAACAACTGCTCATCGCCATCTGATATGACTGCATTCATAAACGATTTTCCTTCTTCGGCATGGTGCTCTGCGACAATTTCTCCGCTCTCAAAATTATAAACGTGAATGGCCCCTGTTGAGGTCGAATCCCAAATTCTGATGTAATCGTCCCATGAGACGCCATATAACGTTCCGTTTTTGCTCTTCGTAATCATCCCGCGGCCTGACATTAACTCACCGCGTTTGTTGTACCACTCAAGGGTCAGTGGAGGTTGATTTGGGTCGCTGTCATCAAACTTGAGACAAAAGTCATACGCTTCATTATCTTTCACCGTCATGCCGGCGAAGGTCTCACTGACGTTTATATAGTTTCCGTTCTCGTCCAATATCGGCACACCGTCTACTTTTATCCAATTGTCTGGCGTTAGAGGAACAAAGAAAAAGCGAGTACTCCCATCCTGCTGACGAACAAATGTTGGAAATGGTGGAGGCGTCGCTGTATGAAACTGGGCCTGTAATTCTTCTGTCTCAATATCCCAGATATTCAATGAACGGGGTTTATAGTCTGAATGCCCAGCCGATGATCGCGAGATGAATTTCCATTTCCCTGATGGGCTTTGAAATGCGAAAAGTCCATTTTCGGCGCCGTTCCAGATTTCGTCGCCGTCAACATCTTGAATCGGCAAGCCCTCAAAATGGGTGAGAACGCTTTGTTTGGCAGGTGAAACAATTTGAAAAACGGGCCGCTGGTTCGCTCGGTTACCTATTGAACAAAAAACTTCCATACCTTCAATGTCGTCATAATTGAATAGTTGAGTGATAAGGAACACCTCATCGCCTGTTCCAGAGATTTCACTTGGCTGAACAAGAGGGACGCTCAGTGTTTCATTCATCATTGGGTCAAAAACAACTAGAGATAATCGCTCTGGGTTAACGCCAATAATTTGTTGCGTCTCTGAACCTAAAACGTCCCCTACCAACAACTCATCATCAAAAGAGATATTAAGTTCAAAAGACGTAACAGAAATCTGTTCTGAAATAGACGTTTGAATGGGGCTGTCGAAATGAAACGTCCCCAGTTCATTTCCCCACCAATACCCCCAATCTTGAGCGAAGACGGAGCTGGTTTGGATTAAACAAACGGTTGAAAATAGCAGTAGGGGACAATAAAAACGCTGGTAGAGTAACATGATGAAAATTCTCCCTTGCTAAATTGTAATTCTAAATCAAGATTTGCGGTTGACTATAACAATAAACTAAGTGATTTGAAGTGCGACCGCGCTTTATGACCGAAAAAATGAGTCATGAACGTCATTTAATGGACGTAAGTTATAGTATGCTTTATCCTGATTGATATAATGAAAAGTATAACTTTTCGAATCGTTTTTTTTTGTCGCTTGTGTCGAGAGATTAATTTGATTTGTCGATTTTCCGCCATCGTCTTTTTTATTATTGCCCAACCCGTTTTTGCGCAATGGGCGCATCAATACGCCGACATTCAATCAACAAATTTTATTACATTACCAGAAACGGCCAGCCGCGCAATCAACATCCCATTAATCGACAGTTTTGAAACGCAGCATTTCTATTCATCCTTGCTCAGCGGCGATGTGGATGGCGATCATGTTAACGAGTTGGTCGCGTTATCAAATGATCAAAAAAATTTAGCCATCGTCGATTTTTTTGAACGCAAAAAGATTGTCGTCCCATTTCAAGATGATATTACTGAAATCAACCTCTTATTCTTGACCGATTTTGATGAAGACGGCGCACAGGATATCGTATTCCAATCGTCAAAAGAACCGGATATTCATTTCATTATTTATTCACCCAAACAAGAGACAACGCTATTCGAGTATAATTACCGCGCTCCACAAATCGGCGCAGTCTCTTCAACGTCTCGTTTAACCACATGTACTCCAATTGCCTTCATTGACGCTAACTTTGATCGTCAAAAAGAAATTATCACTCTGAAATCATTCACTGATGATAGAACGATACTGACGATGATTTCTAGCCGGACTACAGAAGAGCAAATACTTCTAGAGACAAACCGAATTGACGACTCATCTCTCGTGATGACGAGTGTTGGCGGTTTTGAAGAAACCTACATCATTTTCTCTACTTTAATAAACGGTGTCACAAACCTTAACGCGTATATAATTGAAAAAAACTCTCAAGAAGCGCTTTTGCTTTGGAGCAAGCCTCTCAGGCCGAATGATTCGGTTTCTAGAATTGCGGCTTCAAACGGAGACCTGGAAGAACCTGTGGTTTATGTCGGAATTAATTCAGACGATCCTGACCAGGAGCGCTTTTTTAGTAAAATAAACCTGTTAACCGGTGAAGAAGAACAAACCTTCAGCATTGATCGATGGGACTGTATTGACCTGGCAGCAGGAGATTTCGACGGGAATGGCCTCGCTGAAGCCACATTGCTTACAACGGATTCTAACTTGCGACGACTTGATTTTGAGATGAATTCAAGTCGTATTTTTACTATCAATGATACTCATCATTACATTGGTGGAATTGAGTTGCTAAACAGTAATCGGGGGATTGAGCATTGTATTGTGCAGAACAACCTCAACGGCTTTGAATTGGTGATGCTCAATTATGATTTTAGTCCCATTTTTCTAAATTCCAGCGTTTTGATTCGAGGCAACAAAATTAGCCGGGGAATTTTGGGAGATTTTGACGGGAACCATCTTGGAGAGATTGTTATTTCTTCTCAAAGTGAGAATGGAAGCCGCATAAACCGCGTCTACTTTGCAGACCCGTTGCTTCCTCCATTTCCACTTGGCCCCATCACCACGATTGAAGGATGGGAGATATACTAAAAATGACCGAATTTTAAAACTGACGCGTCTTTTTATTAGATGTGCATTTTAAGTTAAAATCCATGGATTATCATTATTCAACCAACGGCTCTGAAACGGAGTTGAGGCGAATCATACGCGAGTTTCAGGCTCCGTTAACGCGGTTTGTTCACTTTTTAGTTAAAAATACCGACGATATCGATGATATCGTACATGGTACGTTTGTGAAACTCTGGAAGGAAACAGCCGTAAAGAAAAAAAATATTGACAATATTAAAGCGTTTTTATATCGAGTCGCGCGCAATCACGCTATAGACGTGCTGCGAAAAGACCGGGTTAGAAAGATATTTTCATCCCAGGAATCATCCGCCACCAATTCATATACTCCTCTTGACGCTCTATATTCATCTGAAACCGAGTCGACTCTAGCGAACGCAATGAACCAACTATCATACAAAGAGCGCGAGATTCTTGCCTTAATTTATGTTGAAAATATGAAGATGCATGAAGCGGCAAAAGTATTAAATATTGGCGAAGAAGCAGTCAGCAGCAGGCTTCGACGGGCAAGAACCAGTTTGAAATCAAAACTTCCTGAATCGTTTCAGATGTAGTGGAAAACTATTATGTCAAAACCATCAAATGACTTAAACGACGCACTCAAAGAGACCCTGAGTCGCACCAATTTGTACAAAAGCAGCAATCCCTCGTTAGAAAACCGGGTCATTGAATCCATTCGTCAATACCAGGTTCAAAGACGACGTGTTCGAAAGACGTTGAGCCTTTGTACATGCGTCATTCTCATCGCTGTTATCACATGGACCTATGCAATATTTAACTCCGGAAAACCGATCACCATCATTGATGGCCCGGGTTTAGTTCTTCTTAATTCTAAACCGGTTCAGATTGACGCCGAACTATATTCTATGAGCGTAGGTTCAAAACTAAATACTCAGACGAACCAGGTTCTGGTTCGTCTAAGCGACGACGAACAGATTATCTTAAACCGCGAAACAACGATCTCGTTAATTGAAAAGCATACCGTTCAGATAGACATGGGCCAGATTCGCTATCGAAATAAATCATCTAACCATCAAACGGTTTTTATGGTTCCCAATGGTTCAATTACTCCACTGGGCACAGAATTCGATCTGCTGGTGTCTCCACAACACATTGAATTGATATTGCTCGAAGGTGAAGCGGAAATTCAAATTGGTTCTCAACGCGATCTGTTACAGTCAGGGCAAAAAATTCAAATTAAGGACGACTCAAGTCAGGTTGAGTTTATTAATGCGCAGACGCCTGAATGGTGGAACATCAATAATGACAAACCCTGGACTGACTATTTAAAAGAATGAATTGACTTTCTATTGACTCTATCCATAAAATATTCCACAATCCATCATATACTTCTATAATGATTTTGTATTTTGGATAGTCGGATGGAGCCTGCCTCAAAAGCAACATTAGAAAGCCATCAAGTATTGCGAGGGTTTTCGTTATTGGAATTATTGGTCGTAACTGCGATTTTAATGATTCTTGGTTCGATATCTGCATTTAATTTTCAAAACGCTCTCGTTCAGACAAAAGTTTCAGCCGTCTATACAAAGTCACAACAAATTTCAACCGAATACTTTCTATTTCAAGCCGAGACCAGTGTGTCACCGGTATTACCGCAAGGCGTCATCCTCAATGGACATGACATTTACGTTAAAAATCAAACCAATGATTTGGCGAATATGTTGCGGTTTCGATTTGTCGAGCGTTTACCTTTAAATAGCCTGATTGACCCTTTTTTCTCACGAGAGGCTGATTGCCGTCACTTTCTTGGCATCGAAGCGCAAAAATTGAATTCATTGTTTCCATTTGAAGAAGCCCAAACAAATTGTTTAGTTATTGTCAGCAAGGGGCCGGATGGAGAGATTGCGCAAATTTCATCAATATTTGACTATGATGGAATGATTTATGACCCGACGAATGGGGTCACCAGTAACGGTGATATTTTTCGATTGGCGCCCCACAATATCAATCCTACCTTCATTTATTAATTTTTTCTCGCCATATCTTGACCGATTCTTTTATGAATTCGTCCAATAAGTACTTAAACTTCTCGATCATAGGCTCCCTGTTCCATGTACGATACGGAACTTATCTCTCATGAGAGAGGATCGATACGATTGATTTAACATTACAAATTGAAGGGCGGGAGCATCTCAAGCCGGTGCAAGTGGAGCCTCCGAATTTGAACGCATATCAAACGATGCTGAAAGGGGGAGCCTCATGAACCAAGCCTCGCTTCTCCTTCAGCATTACCTCAAGCAATTGAAACTGCCCGCTTTCCTGCGCGACTATCAAGCGATTGGCGGAACAATGCCGGGCGGACCGTTCGGATTATCCCATATATCTGCCTCGCCTGGCCGAACGGGAGACCATCGAACGAGAGCAACGAGCGGCGGAGCGCCGGATCAAAGCCGCTCGATTTCCGGTGATCAAAACCTTGGACGCGTTTGATTTCAACGCTCAGCCTTCGATCAATGAATCCCTGGTTCGAGAATTGATCCCGGGAGACTATATCGATAACCGGGAAAATGTTCTTCTGGTGGGCAACCCGGGAACCGGCAAGACTCATATCGCGTGCGCGTTGGGTTTTTCCGCTTGTCAGCAGGGCCGCAAGGTCTGTTTCTTCACCGTGACGAGTTTGGCGACTCAACTCCTGGAGCGCCGGGAAGAAAAATCGCTGGAGAAATTCCACAAACAATTGGAGCGTTTCGATCTCTTGATTCTGGATGAATTGGGATACGTCCCATTCTCGAAAACCGGAGCCGAACTCTTGTTTGATGTGGCGAGCCGGGCCTATGAACGAACCAGTCTGATGGTGACCACCAACCTTCCTTTCGAAGAATGGCCCGAAGTCATGGGAAGCGAACGTCTCACGGGCGCTCTTCTCGACCGCCTGACCCACCGCGTTCATATTCTGGAGGCGAATGGGGAGAGTTTTCGGTTGCAGGAATCCAAAAAACGATTCAAGTAGAAGCCGTCTTCTCAACAGAAAAAGTAATCGAACTCCACTTTACGAAACCATTAAAAGCCCGTCGCAACTCCAGTCGGCCTACGGCCTCCTTCCGATGCGTCGGGCTTTCTTCTCTTGATTCTTTATCTAATATTCCTTACCGTATATTCACCGCGATTTTCGACCGCCACAACCGCAATTTTCAACCGCCGTTAGTAGACAAAGAAGCAACCGCAGACCATCAGTTTTCTGGAGTTCATTTTTTAGAGATTCAAATCCGTAGATTGAAAAAATACTGGAAATTACTGAGAGTCTTGAGCCCGTGATTAAATGCTTGCGCAGCGTATCTCCCACATTTCCGTTTTTTTTATTATCGAGTAGCATGCTTTGCATAAGAACCTTGCTCTCTAAATAGATTTAATTGAAATTGAATGTGAGATTTTTATTGGATCCTACACCTCACCCCTGACAACCACTGTCACCCAATCTTCACAACCCAATCCAACAACCATTCAAAACCATCTGCTGAATTTCACATCATTAATCACGTAATTCCCGTATTGTTGTAAATTTTATGAGCGAGTGCAAGGCTTAGCCGTTTTAATTATTTGACTTGAATGGATTGGATGAGCGAAATAAACGGGGAATTGTTATGGGTACTGTGGCGTTTGTTAATAAAATGCGTGATGATTTGACTTAAAACGGAATTAAGTCACCAAAAATCCAACTTTTCGTCCATTTGATGACTATGTGATGACACCATGTTTTAGAGGGGTTTCGTAAGTGAAGGGAAACAGGCGCGGCAGGAATTGAACCCGCAACGCCTATTCAATTTAAGTTCGGTCGCAATTTTTTATCGCAGATGTTTGTTGAAAAATTCGATGGTGCGCGTCCAGGCCAGTTCCGCCATTTCTTCGTTATAGCGCCCGGTTGAATCATTGTGGAAGCCGTGATTTGAATTCTCATACTGATACATAACGTAGTCAACTTTGTTCGCTTTTAAATCTTGTTCATATTCAGGCCAAGCGCCGTTGACGCGGTTGTCTAACTCCGCCAGTTGAATCATCATCGCGGCGCGGATGTTCTTTCGGATCTCTTTCGCGGCGGGCGTTCCGTAAAAGGGGACGCCTGCGCTTAATTGGTCGCCAAGCGTTGCTGCCAACATGTTCACGATGTAACCGCCGAAGCAGAAACCGACTGCGCCGAGTTTTCCATTACTCGATTCATGCGACTTGATGAACTTGGCGGCGGCGATGAAGTCTTGCTCGATTTTGGCGCGGTCAAGAGAACCCTGCATGCTGCGGCCCTCGTCGTCGTTGCCAGGGTATCCACCCACCGGGTGAAGCGCGTCTGGCGCGAAAGCGATGAACCCCGCTTTGGCGACGCGGCGGGCGACGTCTTTAACGTAGGGGTTGAGGCCGCGGTTTTCGTGGATGACCAACACGGCTGGAATCTTGCCTTCGATCTTTGCGGGCGTGACCAGATAGCCTCGTCCTTCGCCATGCCCGTTCGGTGATTCAAACGTCGCATACTTTGCCACAATGTCGGGGTCGTTAAACGAAACTTGTTCGGCGAGCGCATAATTGGGCATCAATACTGGCAGCAGCATATTCATGGTGAAGCCAGCGGCGGCCAGCGTCCCCAGGCGGTCCATGAATGTGCGGCGGTCGATGATTCCGTGGGCGTATTCGTCGTACCAATCAAACGCTTCTTGTGGAATGGGGTGATGAGCGGGTTTTTGCTTCATTGTTTCTGACATCGTATTCTCCTGTCTTAAATTTCAAAATGGATAAAAAATGGATAACGCTGTCTGAGAAGCCCAGGTGTGTTTTGAAAAAGGAATTTCGTAACGAATGCGAGTTCAGAGGAGATTGTATTTGTGAAGTGTAAAATCTATGACAAATAAAGTCAATAAAATTAAGAAATAAAATATTGAAAGTTCTTTTGAGACGATATGCCCGCGCCGTTGGTTATTCACCGGGTTGGGCGGTAGGGGTCGGTAATAACAGTTCCACTTTGTCAATATAATCTTTAAATTCTTGTACTGATTTAAAGCGATTGGTGCTTACAACATCTATTTTCTTCTGTAATTCTGTGATTCGATTAGTTAGTAATTCAAGGCCTTTTTCAAAACCAACTTTCTGAATATTTGTTAATTCAATTAAACGTTCTCTTTCTTCTTTCAACTTCTGAATTTCCATTTCGTACAATTCTTTTTGCGCCTTAATATTTTCCAACGCTTTTGGGAAAGTTGTTAACTCTAAAATTTGCTTTTGTTGGTCAAAAGACTCTTGGAGTATTTTGATGAGTTCGTCTTTTAGAGCGATTTGTTGATTAGGGAAATAGAGAACTGCTGCGAGTGCAAAACCGCCGATTGCGATAAGAGCGACAATAGTCGGTGCCCAGCGGTGTAACCAATCATATTTGTTTTTGTTCGCCATAGCATTTCCGGTACTGCTATGTATATGCGATGAATTTTTTTAAGATTGAATCCGTCGCGTTCGTAAGTCGAGAGGAATCATACAGGCGTGGCAGGAATTGAACCCGCAACCTACTGATTTGGAGTCAGTCGCTCTGCCAATTGAGCTACACGCCTATAGATGTGCGCTAAAACTATAACCCGCCGCCGCCAATCGTCAATCCCTTACATGCGTACGCATTGACAGAAGTACGCCGCAACGAATTAATATAGGCCTCAAATTCAAGATTATTACAGAGTGGATCGCGTTGGAATTGCCGGATAGAAAAAGGTCGATTCTGGTGGTGTAAGAACCCACCCTACATAAGCCGCTCCTTCTCCCAGGGGGAGAAGGGATTCTGTTTTGACTCTGCTTACCGTCAACCTCATTTTTCGAGAAGGCGACGGTTGACATGGCAATTTTGGTAAATAATTGGAAAAACACATGACTGAACCGTATCAACTGACCGCCTGGCAGGCGGCGGAACTGCTGCAATCAAAAGAACTTTCGGCGCGGGAACTGACGGCGTCCGTCTATCAACGCATCGACTCGGTCGAAGCAAAGGTAAACGCCTACCAAACCCTGTTGCGTGAACAGGCGGAACAGCGGGCGGATGAGATTGATGCAAAACGGACGAAAGGCGAGGCGCTCTCTCCCTGGGCGGGCGTTCCGATTGCGTTAAAAGACAACCTCTGTATGCAGGGCAGCCCTACGACCTGCTCGTCGAAAATACTGCAAGAGTTTACGCCTCCATACGACGCAACCGTGATTACAAAGATGCTCGACGCTGGTTTGATCCCTGTTGGTAAAACCAACATGGATGAATTCGCGATGGGCTCCTCGACGGAAAATTCCGCATTCGGGCGGACATCAAACCCCTGGGATTTAGACTACGTCCCGGGCGGTTCCAGCGGCGGTTCGACGGCTTGCGTCAGCGCGGACGAAACCATACTTAGCATCGGTTCTGACACGGGCGGTTCGATTCGCCAGCCAGCGGCGTTTTGTTCGGTTACGGGGCTGAAGCCTACATACGGACGAGTGTCACGATATGGGCTGGTTGCATTTGCGTCGTCGCTCGATCAAATCGGGCCGATCACCAAAGACGCGCGCGACGCGGCGATACTTCTCAAGATTATTTCCGGGCTTGACCGGATGGATTCAACGTCCATCGATACGCCCGTGCCGGATTATCCCGCCGCATTAACGGGAGACGTGAAGCGAATGCGAATTGGCGTTCCCAAAGAATATTTTCCCAAGGGTATGAACGCTGAAATCAAGAACGCCGTCGATGAAGCCATCAAAGTGTACGAAGGCCTTGGCGCTGAGATCAAAGAGATTTCCTTACCGCATACCGAATACGCTATCGCGACGTATTACATCGTCTGCACGGCGGAGGCGTCCAGCAACCTGGCGCGCTATGACGGGGTTGTGTACGGTCATCGCGAAGGCCAGCAGGACAACATCGTTGAGATGTATAAAAAGATGCGCAGCGAAGGTTTCGGCCCCGAAGTCAAACGGCGAATCATGCTGGGGACGTATGTCCTTAGCGCGGGATTCTTCGACGCGTATTACCGCAAGGCGCAAAAAGTGCGGACGCTGATGAAGCGAGATTTTGAGAACGCATTCGAAGAAGTGGATGCGGTGATTTGTCCTGCAACGCCGTCGCCTCCGTTTAAAGCGGGCGAGAAGACGACCGACCCGCTTGAGATGTATCTTTCAGATGTGTTCACCGCGCCGACCAACCTGGCTGGTTTGCCGGGCATGGTGATTCCAGGCGGATTCAGCAAGGACAATCTCCCCATCGGGCTGCAGATCATCGGGCCGGTGCTGAGTGAAGAACGCGTGTTAAACTTAGGGCACGCGTTTCAACTGGCGACCGACCATCACACCAAAAAGCCGCCGTTGGCTTAAATAATTTGCAACGGCTGAAAGCGGGAATTCATGTCAGACCGTCCATTATTGATTAACGTGATTTGCACGGGCAACAGCTGCCGCAGCCCGATTGCTGAGGCGCTGCTCAAAAAAGCCGTCGAGCAGCAAATCGATGACGCTGTCGAGGTTGTGTCCAGCGGCGTATCCGCCGTCGATGGGATGCCTGCTTCGGAGGGCGCCTTGCAGATGTGCGCAAAGCGTGAAGTTTCGTTGGACGGTTTTCATTCCAGCCTGTTGACTGCCGAAATGGCTGCCGACGCCGACCTCTTATTGGTGATGGAGCAATACCACCGCGAATTTATTGAAGAGATGTTTCCGCAAGACGCTGACAAGGTGCGTTTGCTGGGGCAATTTTTATATCCCGACGGCCCCTTGGAAATTCCCGATCCAGTCGGCGGCGACGAGACGCTGTTCGAGAGCGTTACGCAAATGATCGAAATATCGATTCAGAATATGATGCGAGATTGGGAGTTCGTCAAACAGCGTTTTTATGATTCAAAGCAGTTTGTTGTTGCGTTGGGTTCTGACCATCGCGGTTTCAAAGTAAAAAATGAATTGCGCGAACGCCTGACGAAAAACGGATACCTGGTCATCGACAGCGGTACGGACGATGAGAAGTCGTGCGATCATCCTGATTATGCAATCCGGGTGTCAGAACTGGTTGCGCTGGGCCGCGCTGACCGGGGCATTTTGATTTGCGGTTCTGCGCATGGAATGGTGATTACCGCCAACAAAGTGCCCGGCGTCAGGGCGGTGTTGCCGTTGAATGAAGAACACGCGGAGAAATCCCGCGAGCATAACAACGCCAACGTAATTACCTTCGGCGCCGATTGGCAGGAAGCCGACGATATTTTTGCCATGGTAGACCGCTGGCTGGCCAAAGAGTTTCTCGGCGGAAAATACCAGCGGCGTATCAACATCATTTCCGACTACGAACGCGGCGTGGGGCAGTAAATACAGAGGCAATGTCGTTGACTTAAGGGCACCCAAGCCTTTGTCAGTGTCATTGCGAGGAGGCCGCAGGCCGACGCGGCAATCTCACGCATCGAAAACCGAGATTGCTTCGCTTTGCTCGCAATGACACTGATTATACGTGGAGCGAAATCTCGTAATTTGGTGAAATTTTTATACCAAAGGTTCGGGTACGTCTCTCTTCGCTTCGGTGCGGGCTTATTGCCCTTTTTGCACAGGCGTTCATAGAGACGCCCCCAAACCTTTGAACTTCTAACAATGCTATTCTTTTCGGTCTCCAAAATTTTTGATTGCATTCACAAAATCCAGATTTTCTTGTCTTAATGTGCTGGACGGCACTGTGTTTTGATTTATGATGATATACAATATATTGTGGTATTTTGTGTATTTCTAATTCTAAATCCAGACGAACGTACGTAGTCGGGGAGTCTGGGCGACTACACCAATAGGAGTATCGCCATGCTCGAGAATTTACGCAGCACCGATCCAGAAGTGTTTAGTTCCATTCTGGATGAAGCAAACCGTCAGCACTCAAAACTCGAACTCATCGCATCTGAGAATTTCACTTCTGAAGCCGTGATGGAAGCCATGGGCACGCCGTTAACCAATAAGTACGCCGAAGGCTATCCAGGCAAGCGCTACTATGGCGGGTGCGAACATGTTGACGTCGTTGAAACTCTGGCGATTGAACGCGCCAAGAAATTATTCAATGCAGAACATGCCAATGTGCAGCCGCACTCCGGCTCCGGCGCGAACTTGGCGTCGTATTTTGCGCTGGTCGCGCCCGGCAGCAAAATCATGGGGCTTGATCTTGCGCAAGGCGGCCACTTGACCCACGGCAGCCCGGTCAACTTTTCGGGCAACCTCTACGAATTTCACTCGTACGGCGTGAGTAAAGAAACCGAACAGATCGACCTCGACGAGTTTCGTAAACAAGTTGAGGAAGTCAAACCCGCATTGGTGGTGTTTGGCGCGTCTGCGTATTCGCGTACGTTAGACTTTGCGGCAATGGCCGAGATTGCCCGTTCCGTTGGCGCAAAGACGATGGCGGACATCGCCCATATCGCCGGGCTAGTTGCGGTGGGATTGCACCCAAGCCCCGTCGAGCATTGCGACGTAGTGACGACGACCACTCACAAAACATTGCGCGGGCCGCGCGGCGGTATGATCTTATGCAAAGAGCAATATAAGAAAGATATTAACAAGCAAATCTTCCCCGGCAGCCAGGGCGGGCCGTTGATGCACGTCATTGCGGCGAAAGCGGTGGCGTTTCATGAAGCCTTGAAGCCTTCGTTCAAAGAATATCAACAACGCATTCTTAACAATGCCAAAGCAATGGAAGAGGCTTTTAAAGAACGCAACATCCGCTTGATTGCAGGCGGGACAGACACGCACTTGCTCTTGTTGGACGTCAGTCACAACGGGCTTACCGGTAAGGCGTCTGAACATGCGTTGGATAGCGCTTGGTTGACCTGCAACAAGAACATGATTCCGTATGATAAAGAGAAGCCTTTCGTCACCAGCGGCATTCGCTTAGGAACGCCGGCGTTGACCTCGCGCGGTATGGGCGTTGAAGAAATGAAGACCGTCGCCAATTGTATCGCGGACATTCTCGAATCAAAACTGGATGAGACGGTCATCAAAAACGTCCAAGGGAAAGTCAAGGAATTGACCCAGGCGTTTCCCTTGTATCCCCAATGGATTTCTTTAGTGGAACAGCATCAAGCTGTGTCTGCATAACGATAAAGGATTGCATCTGTGAAGTGTCCCTATTGCGGCCTTGATGATGACAAAGTGGTTGACTCGCGTTCGATGGCGGGCGGGATGAGTATTCGCCGCCGTCGCGAATGCAATAAATGCGAGCGGCGCTTTACGACCTATGAACGACTGGAAGAGATTCCCGTCCGTGTAATTAAACGCAACCACGGGCGGGAAGATTTTAACCGAAAAAAAGTGGAGCAGTCGATTCGTATCGCGTGTCAGAAACGTCCTGTGTCAGAAGAGCAGATTCAAGACGTGACTGACCGCATCGAAGGCAAAATTCACACCATGAGCGACCGCGAGATTGAAACCTCGGTGATTGGCGAAGAGGTCATGCGGGAACTGCGCGATCTCGACCAAGTCGCGTATGTGCGGTTTGCGTCGGTGTATCGCGATTTTAAAACCGTGAATGAATTTTTCTCTGAACTGTCTTATATGATGAAACAAGACGACGCGGGCGCTTCGCAAAAAACGTAAAAAGACGGGTTCTATGGCGAACTTTTTCCAGGACAACATTAAACTGCTTCATGACTATCAACCGGATTTAGCTGTTCGTCTTGGGAACCACGTACCATCACTCAATCTGGAACTATTTGATACCTCAAGCGGCGCACCGTCGTTGCGAATTCACCATGATAAAAACGGGCAAACGACGTTGCTGCACAGCAGCCGCGATCCGTTGCAGGAAGCGCAGCGCTGGGCGGCGAATGTTACCATTGAATCGCCGTTTCATTTAATGGTTCTTGGATGCGGGTTGATGCACCATGTGTTTCAGCTGGTGCAAATCTGCAAAAAAACGCTCAGCCAAATCGTAATTATTGAAGACGATATTGATGTTGTTCACGCTGCCTTTACCGCCATTGATCTCTCGCCCTATCTATTGACCAAGTCGGTCTATTTTTTTGTTCAGCCAACACCGACTGAAATCCGAAGCCATTTCAACGCAAACCTGACGCAATACAGCCTCAATGGACTGTCGCTCATTCGGCACCAGGCTTCGTGTGACCGCAATCCCGCTTATTACAATCAAGTCGCGACCATTGTGCACGAATCAATGCAAGGCGGCGAAATTTTACTGCGAACCAAAGTGCAAATTGGCGCGATGATTCAGGAAAATATCATTCGCAATTTTCCTGTGATGTTGAAATCGCCGAATGTTTCCACATTGAGAGATCTTTTCGCGGGGAAGCCATGTTACATTATCGGCGCCGGGCCGTCGCTCGATCAGGATATAGAATCCATTAAACAGATCGGCGTCAATGCAGTAATCATTGCCGTTGATACCGCCTATAAAGCGCTGTGCGCAGCAGGGACGCCGCCTCACATTGTTGTTTCAACCGACCCGACAGCGTTGAATGCCAAACACTTTGAGGGCGTGACGGATTTAGGCTCGACCACACTGGTGTATTCACCCAGTTTGTATCATGAAGCCGCCGCGCAATTGCAAGGAACAAAAGTCACTATCCCAATGACATCGTCTAAACTGTTGGCGACGCTGCCGGAACTGTCTCAAGGCGCGGCGGATGTGAAAATTGGCACCAACGTCGGGCAGACCTGTTTTTATCTCGCCCGATATATGGGGTGCGCCCCAATTATTTTGATTGGCCTCGATTTTTCATTCCCCAAAGAAGGCGGGACAACTCACTTCAACCAAGCAGCATTCAACCGGAAAATCGAGATCGCTGAAACGCCGGGAAAAATGCGGGTTGAGTTGATTGGCGACAAACCGGAGTGGGAAGAATTTGATCCAATCTTTGTCCCATCGAATGCGGGCGGAGAAGCGGCGACCAGCAAGTTTTGGTTAGCGTATTTGCGTTCGCTCGAAGAAGAAATCAAATCGACCACCCAGGATGTGATTAATTGCTCTGCCACCGGCGCGAAGGTAGAAGGCGCGTTGTTCCAGCCTCTATCGCAAGTGATTGAACAATTTTCACCGGGCGGCGGAGGCGCTGATCCCAGCGGCGCCAGCGAGACTCACAACACGCTAGCGTTGACGGTCGGGTTTTTCTTTGGCGACCACTCCGCGCAAGGGCTCGACGTTTTGAATATGGCGATGCAGATATTGCAACTGGCGCTTCAACACGCTGGAGAGGGGCTGCAGAAAGCGCAGGAACTCGATGCTGAATTAAACGCGCAAGAGCCAAGAAACGAAAAAATTGCAGATTTGTTGCAGCAGATTCATGCCTGTCATACGGCAGCCGTGCAAGAGCAAAAATTGTATGTTGTGCTCGACGAAGCGGCTGATCAGGTTCTCGCGCCGTTTTTGCGATTGCAGAATCGTCCTCGTCAGAACGCGAGTGAACTCGACAATGCGAGGCGAAGCGCTGACCGGTATATTGCCTATTTTACAGGGATATTGGATGTTGCTGGGCGATTTCAAACTGTGATTGAAGAAACAATTCGCGCAATGGGGGCGCCGCCCTCTGATCCATTTTCTGACTTCACGCCGCCTTCTGAATCGTTCTAGAGCGTTTGACAAAATACCAAGGATAGATTTTATTTTAAACATTTATCTTCGTATATGTTTAATCATTTACTATAATGATCGAATTACTTGTGGAGCCAATTGATGCGGATTACGCGCCGTGAACAAGACCAAATTCAAATCATCGAAATGTCCGGCGATCTCGGAAAGAATGATTCGAACACGCTAAAAAGCCTGCTTGAACAACTGGTCGAATCATCCCGTCATTTCATCATACTAGACATAGAACAAGTGCGTTTTATTGATAGCGCGATGGTGTTAGTCATGCTACGGATGAAGCGTGAAGCGCTCGCGGCAGGCGGCAGCATAAAACTGTTGCGTCCCCGTGCAAGCGTCAAGCGTTTTTTGAGCATCGGCCAAGTGCTGCAATTATTTGAATGTTTTGAAACCAAGATCGAAGCCATTCGTTCATTTGATAACCTTAAGCGGGACGAAAAATTAAAAAAACAAGGATTAGACATTAGAAATCCCCGTAAAACAGCGGCTTCCATCCAACAAAAAGTTTTAATGCAACTGCTCGAAATCTTGGCCCAAAAAGGCTATCTCGAAAACGAAGCCTTCATGCAAGAACTTTATCGTTCCTCCAATGAAGTGTTAGATGTATACCGGAAAGAATTAGAGGAACGGCACATCGACTCCAACGTCCAGCCTTCCTAAACCACCAATGCAAGGAAAGAATTTTGATGACTTCACAACCGGTCATTCGCGTCCGTTTTGCGCCTAGCCCGACGGGCAATCCACATGTCGGCAACTTTCGTACTGCGCTGTATAACTATTTGTATGCGCGCAACAAAGGCGGCCTGTTTTTGCTGCGCGTTGAAGACACCGACAAAGAGCGCTCGAAAGATGAATATGTGGACGCGATTCTTGAAAGTTTAAACTGGATGGGACTGCCGATTGATGAGCCGCCCGTTTTCCAAAGCAAGAACGCCAAGCGGCATCAAGACGAAGCGCTGCGCATGATTGAAGAGGGCAATGCCTACCGCTGCCGTTGTTCGTCGGAACGCATTGACCAAATGCGCCAGGAGCAACAGGCCGCCGGACAGACGGCGCGCTATGACGGCCTCTGCCGCGAGGCGAACCACCCCGATGATGGAACGCCGTTTTGCGTACGTTTGAAAGTTCCTTCCGTTGGCGTTACCCAAATCCATGACATGGTGCGGGGAGAGATCGTCAAGCAGAATGAAGACATGGACGATTTAGTATTGCTGCGTACCGACGGTGCGCCGACCTACAACCTTGCGGTTGTGGTTGATGACTTCGATATGCAAATTACTCATGTGATGCGCGGCGACGATCATATTAACAATACGCTTCGCCAGGTTGTGATTGGAACGCTGCTGGGCTATCCGACGCCGCAGTTTATTCACTTGCCGCAAATCTTAGGGCCGGACAAAACCAGGCTCTCCAAACGGCACGGCGCCGCCGGGGTGTTGGAGTATCGCGAGCAGGGTTACTTGCCTGAGGCGCTGGTCAATTATCTGGCGCGTTTGGGTTGGGGACACGGCGATCAGGAATATTTCACGCCCAATGAGTTGGTTAAATTGTTTGGCGTCGAAAATTTGAACAAGTCGGCAGCCGTGTTTGACGCCAAAAAACTGGAGTGGCTCAATGGCGAGCATATCCGTCAACTCACACCGGAAGATTTTATCACTCGCTTTAAAACATTCGCAGCCGTGAAGAGTTATCTGCCGATGGAATTTATTACGGCAGAAGAGAACGACGCTTTATTCAAAGGCATCGCCGAAGCGGTCCAAGAGCGTTCGCACACCTTGGAAGAAACCTGGGAGAAAATTCAATTTCTTTTCAATGACGAGTTAGAGTTTCCTGAAAAGGAATCGAAGAAATTCTTCACGTCCGAAGCGATGGCGGGCTTGGGCGACCTCGCGAAGTTCGCTGCCTCGTATCCCGACGCGCCGCCCAACAAAGAAGCGTGGGAAGCAGAGTTTGGCCGTATCATGGAAACCCGCGACCTGAAAATGAAAGTGTTGGCGCAGGCGGTGCGGATCGGGTTGACGGGGTCGGTGGTTAGTCCGCCGATCTTTAATGTGTTGGAACTACTTGGATGTGAAAAAATCGCTGCCCGTTTGAACCGCGCCGTTCAATACGCGGAAACCATGGAGAGTGAATAGCCTTACTCTGGCTGGCTCTTTGCTGATTCGGCTTCTTTTAATTGAAGCAAGCGGTCGTGATAGACTTCTTGGGCGATTTTAGCGATATCTTTGGTGATTTTTTTGTTCATCACACCGCCGACTGCGGCGCCAATAAATGGGAGCACTTGAGCGGTTTTTCGCCCGCCCATCGAGATGCCGATTTTCTGCGCCGCCTTGGTAAGCCCTTGGACGAACATGCGTTTTTGCAACAGTCCCAGTGGAGAATTGGTTTTCATTAACTTCGCCGCCGCGCGCATTTCTTCCAACAGAGTGCGGCGGTCTTGTCGCATGGGGTGGGTATAGCCTTCGACCAGCAGTTTGACGGCGAACAGTTTTTCTTCAGGTTGAGTGACGTCAAATCCATAGCAATAACCGATTTGCTGAATGGTGCGCAATTGCAGCGCCAACAGCGATGCCGCGTCGACGCCCATTAAGAGAAATCCACCTGCGCCCGTCGCCACGCCTTCGACGGCGCTGAGCCATTCGCCTTGTTTGCGATAGGTTTTGGCGATGGCCTCGATTTGTTCCGCTGGCAGCCGTTGGATGTCATGCAGCGTGTGGATGTCGGGGTTTTGCTCAGCATATTTCTTCAAGATGGGCGCGGGGCTGGCGAGTTTCTCCCACAGGTGCAGGCTGCCCTCAATAAATAATGACAGCGTTTTTGCCGCATTTTCATAGAGAGTCGATTGCTGATTGTTTTCGTTGTTCCATTCAGGCGGCATGTCTTCCTCAGTTTTGATGGTCTGGAGATCGCTCATTTCATCTTGAACCGGAGTATGACTGCTTTCTTCCGGCATGATGATGTCTGGCTGGATGCTTTCGTTATCTAAATTTTCGGAAACGGAATGGTCTAAATCTTTCAGCATGACTTCATCGGGACGAATGGTGGAAGACGAGCGATAGGTTTTCATGGCTTCGACGCCGACGATGCGGTAAATCGACGCCAGCGCTTTGCGCCCCGCCATTTCGGATGCGCCCAGGTAAATCGCCCGCGACACCCAATATTGCGGGTTCACGACATTCACTGCCGTCCAAACGGCGTTAATGATGCGGCGTCCGGTACGAACGCCGCGTTTGTCGATGACAGTTTGGGTTTTCTCAAATATCTCTTTGGTTTGCAGCAGATGCTTGACGGAGACTTTTTGCAGCGGAGCGATGGGCGCAATCAGCGTCTTGATCTCACGGTGGACGCGCTCGCTCAATAATAGAATTTCATAGAGAGAGGCTTCATATTCAGGCCGGTTGGAATTGGGGTAATAGGCTGCCGCCACATCGCGGATCAAGGCAAAGCAATCATCGCGGATGTGTTCCAGATCAAACCAATGGGTTTTAGAAACCGTGCGCCAAATGTGCTTGACGCGCTGGTCGATCAGTTCTTGTGCTTGGCGGTCGGCGTCGCTGAGGTGTGAGAACAGCCGTCCTTCGCGTTCTTTTTGGCTAAGCGGTTTGAGTCCGCGTCGAATCAACAAGAATAGTCTAAGCCATTGCCAAGTATATCGTCCCAGAAAAAGAATGCCCGTGACGGTAAACATCGCCAGCAGCGCCCAAAGGTATAGGGGGAGGCTTATTGCCATTTTGGTTATGCCTAGTTCGTTGGCTTGTGGTTTCGGCCCATCATAAAATCTTCTTTGAGTAGACGGCCCTCTTCATCCCAAGACAAATACGGCCCCCAGGGGACGCCTTCAAAAAAATGGCTGTAGCTATGAATGCGCCCGTTGGGATGAAACTCATACGCGCCGCCATTGATTTTTCCCGCCCCGTTAAAGTGTTTCATTTTTCGTGGATTGCCGTTTGAGTAATATACGATGGATAGCCGTGGTTTCTTTCTAAATGATTCTTCGTAATATTCTTTGATCCCGCCTAACTGGTTCCATACAACAATTGCGCGAATTTGCCTGCGTGGGTCTTCGATGATGGTTTGGGTCGATTGACCGCCCTGGGAGTTTCCATGTTTTTTTGTTTCTTCGAGGAACCAGTTCAGCGTAAAATCGCTATACGATACATTGGCGGCAATATCGCCTCGCAACCGCCCTTCGATAACTTTCAATATCTGTTCGTTTTTCGGCCCTTCCAGGTTCTCTTGATAGGGGCGAGGCGCAAAAAATTCATCCTGCATCCAATCATAGAGAACGAAGGAGCCGTCGGGAGCGTTAAAAAAAACTTGAGAAGGGCCTGAGACGGCGACAATATTTGTTCGTGAGATGTCGGCGTACACCCATGCTTCGGTGGATTGTGAAGGGGCGTCTAGCCATGAATATCCCCATGCGACAGTCGCGACGAAAGATGCGCAAAAAACAAATAAGCCGGCTTCTTTAAGTATGTTCATAAAAAATCCATAGTTCGCCCCGTGACCTGGCGATGATATTGTTTCACAATTGGAGATGAAATATCTAAACGATCAAGGGGAATCGCTATGTCTACATCAATGTGCGCGCTCGTGACTGGGGCCAGCCGGGGCATCGGGCGGGGAATCGCTTGCCAACTCGCCCAGGCTGGATATGACGTGATGGTCAATTACGCAGGCAACCAAGCGGCGGCGAAAGAGACCCAAGAGAAGATTCAACAACTGGGGCGGCGCGCAGAAATCATCCAAGCGAACGTCGCCAATGAAGCCGATGGACGCCGTATGGTGGATGAGACCATCAAAGCCTTTGGGCGGTTTGATTTGCTGGTGAACAACGCAGGCGTGGCGCCTAAGGTGCGCGCCGACTTGCTTGACATGTCGCAAGACAGTTATGAATACGTTATGGACACCAACCTGAAAGGCCCGTTCTTTCTTACGCAATACGCCGCAAACAAGATGATTGAATTGCGCGGGCAGGGCGCTCAACAACAGGCGCGCATCGTGTTTGTTACGTCGATTTCAGCGTATACCGCGTCGATCAACCGGGGCGAGTATTGCCTGTCAAAAGCGGGACTGAGCATGGCGGTGAAATTGTTCGCCGACCGTCTCGCCCACGAAGATATATTGGTTTATGAGATACAACCCGGCGTGATTGCGACTGATATGACTTCGGGCGTGAAAGAAAAATACGACAAATTAATTTCAGAAGGCATGAGCCCTCAACCACGATGGGGGACGCCCGAAGACGTTGGCAAAGCAGTCAGCGCGATTGCGTTGGGGCATTTCGATTTTTCAACGGGATCATCTATCGAAGTCGGCGGCGGCTTCGGCATCCGGCGATTGTAATTAAATCGCTATCAAGTTTAATTTCTCGCCTTTTGATACAGTGTACTTTATGTTGCGAAAGGCGTGGGTACATCTCTCTTCGCTTCCGTGCGGGCTTTCAGGCCCTTTTGCACAGGCGCTCACAGAGATGCCCCCACGCCAGAATGGCTGGTCTACTGTTGGCAGTCCGTATTCCCACCTCAAACGAAATGGGTATGAGATGGATTCTCAAGACTCGATTTGATATCCCGCAGCTTTATCTTGGTGTATTTATTTAGGCGGTGCTTGCTAAGAATAAAATATAGACGACGGCGTTATGCAGCGCGTGGGCAATGTAGGTTACCCGCGCCGCTTTAAACCACGATTCTGACCAGCAAAACAAGAAGCAAACGGCGAACACCCAGCCCACAAAAAAAGTCTGAATGACGTGGGCTGGACCATTGGCGATATGCAGCGCGGCAAACCAAATGGAAGCCCACAGAATTTGAACCAACTTCTTGCGACGGACGACTTTTGCAAAGAACAACGGCAGGAATTGTCCGACAGCGGTCTCCATCATCGGCCCTGCGACCACGACGACGAGGATGCCGGCGATAACGCCTTGTTCTTGTTTGATCTGCTGTTTGAAATCTGCGGCGTCGGTGAAGTCCAATGGAAGAATCATAAAACCGATCACGAGATTGATAAACAATGCGGTGCAGCCAAAAAATAGCATTTGCGCCCATTCTGGCCAACGCCGCAGCATGGGAGACTCTGCGTCGCGAAACAGCGTGCTTGTGCGAATGGGGCGATTGGAGTGGGTTTCAGTCATTCTGGTCTCTAGATCAATGATTGTTCGAGTCTAGACAGAAACACGAAATAGAAAAAGGCGAGGCAGTAATAGCCTCGCCTTTTCATGTGAGCATTTCGAGTTCTCTACACGATTTCCTGGCGTTTAGCGGGTGGCAAGGGCAAGACAGCGAAACGGGCAGCCATTACAACACTGTCAGTGAAAACAAGGGAAGTCCAAATATCTCGCTATCCCCCCGGCGCTTGCAGCGCCACCCCCCTTTTTTAAGGGGGGCTAGGGGGGATCCTAAAAAGCGAGATTTGCTAAAAAGCGAGACTTGCTTTCAGTTACATGCTGGTTGAAGTTCATTTAGCCTTGGCTCGCCGCCCCATATGTCTATAACATTGGGATGAATTACTCCCTAACACGACACTAACGGAATGACGCTTACACGATTTCCTGGCGTTTGGCGTCCCAAGTGACGGTGCGTTTTTGGAAATAGGCTTCGACAGTCATGATGCAGGTGACGGCTTCCACGAAGGCTTCGTCCTCATTGTCTTTGGGTTTCTCGCGCGTTCTCATGCAATCAATAAAGTCTTGCATGTGAGTCGGCTGCTCAGGCGTCTGCGAGGGATCAAACGACTTGAATGGCTTATCAGTTTTAATCTCGCCCGAGTCTATTTTCGATTTGTATTTTTTCGACGTTTCTTCCACGTACACGTTGTAGTCGTTGGCGCCAGTGACCATGACGGCGTCTTTGCCGCGAATATCAATCTCAAATGGTCCCGGTGATTTGGCTTGGCTATTGAAACTCGAGTTCCACACTAAGGTCATGTCGAGGTGAGGATATTCAAAGATGCAGTTCCATGTGTCGGGAGCTTCACGACCGTCTTTCAATAAGTTGTTCTGACCGGAGCAGGCGCAGCTGCCGGGGATTCCCATGCCGAGAATCATTTGCGTATAGTCGAACGAGTGCGAGAGCAAGTCGCCGGAGATGCCGGTGCCGTAATCCCAATAGCAGCGCCAATGCCAGAATCGCTCCATGCTGAACGGATGGTAAGGGGCGGCGCCGAGGAAGCGGTCCCAATCCAAATTGGCTTTGACCATTTCTTCATCGGGGCGTTCAAAGTCTGAATACCAGCCATACCAGCGCCATTCATCTGTGCCCCACGGGCGGTTGCGAAAGATGCCGGTGCGGACAAAGGTGATCGGGCCGAGGATGCCAGTGTTAATGACTTCGCGGGCTTGGACGGCGGCGGCGCTGGCGCGGGTGTTGTGCCCTAATTGCATGACGGTCTTGTTTTGTTTGATGGCTTTGTACATGGCCTTGGCTTCGGGCAATGTTCGCGTCCAACACTTTTCGACGTAAATGTCTTTGCCCGCGTTGGCTGCGTCGATTGTCATTTTTGAATGCCAATGGTCGGGCGTCGCGATGACTACGGCGTCAACATTCTTATCTGCGAGCACGTCTTCATAATTATGGTAGGTTTTGACGTTTTTATTTGCGCTGGATTTCACGCCTTTCTCGAGGTGAGGTTTGTAGATGTCGCAAACCGCAACCACTTTCGCGCCTTTAGTGCCGGGGCGGTCCTTTTCAGGCTCCCCCGCGACGTCGACAATCAACTGCCCGCCGCGAACGCCGAGTCCAATATGGGCGACGCCGATGGTTTCGTTGGGGCTGTAACCGGCCGCCCACACCGCCGGAGCGGATGTCATTGCAGCAATCGCCGCAGCGCCTGAACCAGCGCCTTCTAAAAATGTCCGGCGGTTTACATTTGTTTTTTCTTTCTTTGTTGTCATTGCGCGAGTCCTCCAGGACGGGGTTTTGGTTTAAAACGAACTCTTCGGAAGATATTAAGGTTCCAAAATAAAAAAAACAACTCACGGATGACTATTTACGATCATGGATGATAAATAAATAGATAAGAGTGTGGTCTGCTTCATCATCATCCACTTAACTTGAAATTTATTAGGAGGATATGGGATTAATATCTAAATAGATTTAACACAAGACCTATCTACGCATATTGTTTTAAGTTTATATAAATGAGATGGTTGAATTGCCCCTGTTCGCTTTGTTGATAAAAATAGATGATTATGTCTGAAAAAAATGTAAATAAACGTAACGGTTTTTATCGTTCATTCCGCCGGACAGGAACCATGCTCCCGGTCGTTCTAAATGGGCTTCGATGTAAAAAAACATTCAAGCTAAAGCAGTTACGGTAACTCCGATAAAAAAAGATTTTCAGTAAAAAGACAAAATGCTCTTGCTAAGAACGTTAATTTCTTTTAAGATGGGGTGGTTAAATGACCATCGCTGTAAGGAGATTCCATGATGAAGAAAATTTCCGTGCGTTTTCTTCTCGTTCCTACCTTCTTTTTTGCGCTTGCTTTGGCAATGATGATTGGAACGACGACCGTTAACGCACAAACATCAGAGACGCCGACTGAAACGCCAGTTGAAACCCCGACTGCGACGCCAGTTCCACCGACGAACACTCCGGTTCCGCCGACAGCGACGCCTGAGTCTCCTGGTGAAACTCCTGTAGAAACCCCTACAGCGACCCCTGTTCCGCCGACGAACACGCCGGTTCCGCCGACAGCGACACCTGAATCTCCAGGTGAGACGCCGACGGCGACGCCAGTTCCACCGACGAACACTCCGGTTCCGCCGACAGCGACGCCTGAGTCTCCTGGTGAAACGCCAACAGCGACTCCGGTTCCACCGACGAATACTCCGGTTCCGCCGACAGCGACGCCTGAGTCTCCTGGTGAAACGCCAACAGCGACGCCGATTCCGCCGACAGCGACTCCAGAGTCTCCGACGGAAACTCCGACGCCAATTGTTCCGACTGCGACTCCAAAACCGACGAAGACGCCGATTCCGATCTTTGAGAACGCAAACCAAGGCATCAACTTGCTCGACCGCTTTGGCGGTATCCACGAGTTAGGCGATACATTAGGTTGGTTCGACTTCAACGGAGACGGTGAACTTGATCCTGCATCGAGTCTCGGCTTCTTGAGTTTCAACACGACAAAACAATATGTTGATCTCGAAATTCTGACGGCAGGTTCAGAGAGTACGGAAGTGAGCGCCGTTATTGCTGCGCGTAACGATGGATTTATCCGTTCCGTGCGACGCAATGCTGAAACTGGATTTATTCAGCGCAACTACTTACCGTCAATTGATCTGCGTCCTGTTGATATCGAATTTGCGACGAACGCAGACGGTTACTTTGCCTTATCAAAAGAAGGCGATGTCTTTGCCGTGGGCGCTGACGGTTCGTTGAACGCTTTCCGTACAATCCGTACTTCACGCACAGGCAAGAAGGCTGTTGATATGGAAGTTGTGTCGGGCGACCTCAACAACCCCGTCATTTACGTCCTGTTTAGCGGCGGATTGATTTCTCGCATTGATTCCCCAGCCGGAAGCGCATCTCCTGCGTTAACAGGGCCTCCGGTTTCTAACGTGCCTGCTTATACCGACCTCGAATTAATCGTCGAGAGCGGCATATTGGCTGGCGGTGTGGCCTGCACCGGCCCTGGCGACTTCTTTGAAGTCTACCCAGAGGGCGGCGAACCAACGGGAATCGAATTGCCGACGTTCTTCTTCGGCTCTAACTCGACGCTGGTTGGCTTTGCAGTGCAGAACGATCCCACGCACGGTCTCGGTATCTTTGCCGTAACGCGCTTTGGTTCGATTCACACCTTTGGCGGCGCTGACAACTTCTTGACCACGGTTCGTGAGAACCGCTTGTTGCCAGTCAATCCAGTAGACCCGATCGGGCCGTTTATCTTCTCGTTCACCGATCCATCGAACGGCGAAGAGATCTTTACAATTAACTCCGGCATCGGAGCGCCAATTGTTGAAGATATCGAAGTCTTCCTGGTGAATCCGGGCAACTAAGTTTCAATGAAATATGATTCTCGAAAGGGGTGGATCTGATCCACCCCTTTTTCTTTTGTACTTAAGGCAAATAAGGTAAATGATGAAAACCGAAGTGATTATTCCGGCCTATAACGAAGAACACTCAATCGCACAGGTGATTGAAGCCATTCCTGCGGGATGCGTTGAGCGAATCATCGTTGTTGATAACGCATCAACTGACGCGACAGCGTCGCTTGCGCGTGAGGCTGGCGCCCATGTTGTCTACGAAGGACAGCGGGGCTACGGCAGCGCCTGTCTACGTGGGATTGAAGAAGCCTCTGACGCGGATGTCATTCTGTTCTTGGATGCGGATTTTAGCGACGACCCATCGAAGGCGCCTGAACTATTGTCTCCTATCATCAATAATAAAGCCGATTTAGTGATCGGGTCGCGCATCCTTGGCGACGCCGACCCTGGCGCGCTGCCTCCACATGCGCGTTTTGGAAATATCCTGGCGTGCTTTCTGATTCGCCGTCTCTACGGATACGCCTTTACTGATTTGGGGCCGTTTCGGGCGATTCGGCGTGATGCGTTAGAGCGAATCGAGATGAAAGATACCAACTATGGTTGGACGGTTGAAATGCAGGTGAAGGCGGCCATCGCCGGGCTGCGTTGCGTTGAGATTCCGGTTCCGTATAAGATTCGAATCGGGCGCTCAAAAATATCCGGTACCATTTCGGGCAGCGTCAAAGCGGGAGTAAAAATCCTCTGGACTGTGTTTTCTTTATGGTTTCAACGAAGACCCGAGAGGAATTAACGGCGGTTCTTGTTGGGGCAAAAAGCGGACAAAGAAAAGCAAATCGCCTGCGTCATTTTTTCCGTTATGATTAAAATCAACTGATGGATCATTGGTTTGATATCGCGTCGCAAACAAAAATAAATCGCCTGCGTTAACTTCACCATCATTGTTTAAGTCGAGACTCAATGCTGAGGGCGTTGGAGTCGGGAACGGTACGCTGCCTTGCCGGTCGATCAGAAACCAGTTGCGGTTGCTCCAATATCCAGTGCGGCCTTCATCATCCAATGCGCGGACGCGCCATTGATACGTTTTTTGTACGAAGGGAACTCCTGCTAATACTAAAGAAACTTCGTTCAAGACGGTTCCGCCAGGTAAACGTATTTGGTTATCTAAATAGATTTGATATTCATAAGAAGAGGCTTCTTCTAAAGCGCTCCAGCGAAAATTGATCGCTTGGCTGGCATCAAGCGCTGCGCCATTTGCTGGATCAATCAATTGCGGCGCGGGCAGCGGCGTCGGCGTCGGTAAAAAGTCAGGCAGCGGCGTCCCTGTGGTTCCAATGGTGAATGAGAAAGCAGTTGGAGGAGCACTCGGAGGAAATCCATCCGCTAAACTTTGAACAGCCCATTGTATGATTGTTGTTCCTTGAAGGTCTTCTACTGAAAAAGTGAGAATGGTTCTAGTTTCAGGTGTAGTTATAAATTTAGGGAATTGATCGCTACTACTCCTATAATTGACCCGATATGATGTAGCGCCCGTAACTGCCGTCCATTGCAGGGGAATCTCAAACGCTTCATTGGGGTTTTGCAATATGGTCCCATTTGGCGGCGAGACTAACGTGGGCGGGTCCAATACGGCAGTTTGCGCATTCGACGTGAGTCCGCCAAACATAAAAACAAACAGCAGGACGAAAAATAAAAATTGAAATTGATTTCTTCTCGATAACATGACCATGAATATATCGCAGGCTTCCTTATTTGTCTTTGTGAAAAAACCCGCGCCCGGCGCCGTCAAAACGCGTCTGGGTGAAGCAATCGGTTTTGAAAATTCCGCCCGGTTATACCAGGGGTTGGCCGAAGTTTGCCTCAAGCGCTTTCAGCGCGTACGTAATGCGAATTGTACGGTCTACTTTGATCCACCCGAAGAGGCGCGCTTTTTTCAGCAATGGTTTGGCGATGGAGTTGAGTATCTGCCTCAATGCGTGGGAGGGCTGGGAAAACGATTGCAGCATGGCTTCGCCAAAATACTGAACAATTCAGACGCCGCAATCGCCTTGGGCAGCGACAGCCCTGACTTGCCATTAGAATATCTTGAACAGGCCGCTGACGCTTTATCAACTCATGATGTCGTTATCGGGCCTACGGACGATGGCGGGTATTATTGCACTGGATTAAAGAAACAGGTTCCAGAATTGTTTGACGGCATCCATTGGTCGACTGGCCAGGTTCTTGAACAGACGCTGCAACGCTGCGAATCGCTCGATCTTTCAGTCTACACCGCACCGCAATGGAGCGATATCGACTATAAAGATGATTTAATCCGTTTATGCAATTCAGACGATGCAGACATCAAGCGCTTCGTGCAACAACATGCTCAAATCTTAAAAGATATTCATGTGATTTGATAAAAATTATTCTTTCATTTCAATAGGCCTTGGCGAACGGGATCAAAATAAGGTAACGTAATAGAGCACCATGCCCGCCCTGCGCGGACGTCCATCTTTGTGAGTCGGGGAGTGACCCTATGCGACAACGAAAAATCATCTTGCCTGAAGACCAGATGCCGCGTCAGTGGCTCAATTTGATTCCGTATTTGAAAAAGCCGCCTGCACCGTATTTAAATCCACAAACGCTGGAACCTGCCAAGCCGGAAGAATTAGCGGTCATTTTCCCTAATGCTCTTCTTGAGCAGGAAATGAGTCCAGACCCTTGGATTGATATTCCTGATCCGGTTTTAGATTTTCTGACGCTATGGCGTCCAACCCCGTTGGTGCGCGCCTATGGCCTGGAAAAAGCGCTCGATACGCCCGCCAAGATTTATTATAAGAACGAGTCGCTCAGTCCAGCGGGCAGCCACAAGCCCAATACTGCCATCGCGCAAGCCTACTATAACAAGATGCAAGGCGTGAAGCGCATGACCACCGAGACTGGCGCAGGCCAGTGGGGAAGTTCACTCGCGCTCTGTTGCCAGCATTTTGATCTGGAATGCAAAGTCTACATGGTCAAGATCAGTGCACAGCAGAAACCGCACCGCTTGACTATGATGCGTATCTGGGGCGCTGATGTTGTTCCCAGCCCGTCCGATCAGACGGAATCAGGCCGCGCAGTTCTCGCGGAAGACCCGGATTGCCTCGGCAGTTTAGGCATCGCCATCAGCGAAGCGGTCGAAGACGCCGCCAAACGCGAGGACACCAAATACGGCCTGGGCAGCGTGTTGAATCACGTCTTGCACCACCAGACCATCATCGGCCTCGAAGCGAAAAAGCAACTCAGCCAGATCGAAATCGACCCGGACGTTGTTATCGGCTGCGTCGGCGGCGGCAGCAACTTCGCAGGCATCGCGTTTCCGTTCTGTGTGGATAAAGCGCAGGGACGCGATATCAAAATCATCGCGACCGAACCGACAGCCTGCCCGTCTATGACCAAAGGCCAACTGACTTATGATTTTGGTGATAAAGCCCAATCAACCCCATTGATGCGGATGCACACCCTGGGGCACGATTTCATCCCGCCGGGAATCCATGCGGGCGGTCTTCGCTATCACGGCATCGCCCCGCTGTTATCATGCGCGATTGAAGAAGGCCTGGTTGAACCGCGCTCCGTTCCGCAGACGGAGATATTCAACGCGGCGATGATTTTTGCGAAATCAGAAGGCATCGTCCCCGCGCCGGAAGCCTGCCACGCCATCGCGGGCGTGATCCAGGAAGCGGAAATCGCCAAAGAAGAAGGCAAAGAGAAGACGATTCTGTTTAACTTCTGCGGACATGGTCACTTTGATATGAGCGCCTATGAAGCCTATTTCGGCGGCAAATTGGTTGACTATGAATACCCGGAAGAAAAAGTCAAAGAGGCGCTTGCGCGCTTGCCAAAGATTGGATGAATGTAGCGACTGTCTTGATATTCAAGGCCAGTGTCATTGCGAGGAGGCCGAAGGCCGACGCGGCAATCTCACAAATCGAAAAGCGAGTCGCGATGACACGAACCAAACGTAGTCACTGTGACCCAGTAGAGTGGGCTCTTCATTGACTTAAGGCTCGGAACCCAGGCTTTTCGCCCCCTTTTTTAAGGGGGGTGGCGCTGAAAGCGCCGGGGGGATCTCAAAACAGTGAATGTAGGGTGGGTTCTTAACCCACCAGAATTATAATCCTGTGTGAAACTAAGAAGGGCGGATTCTTTCCGCCCTTTTCTTTGAAAATTGCTTGATATGTATCCCGCAATGGCTTATTCTAGAGCGGTTGTCAAAATACTGTGCGTAAAGCGCGCCCGTAGGGCTCAGCGATAGATACAGTTACGAAAACTCAATCCGCACATAATTCTGGCGACCACTATAAAAGGGTTCGTGAATCCCGGCTCTTGTCGTTGTATTGAAATCATCAATGTGAGTTGGTTCAGCAATGTCGATCAACATCCGGTTTTTCAGCTTTGCGATTGTAGTATTCTTGCTGGTTACGGCGATTGTCCCGAAACCAGTAGAAGCCATATCGTTGATTGAACTATTACGAATGCTCAAGCCGGAGCTGTTAGAAGAACTGCTTCGGGCGCATGAACCCACCCCGATACCGCCGACCCCGACAATACAGCCTACAGCGACTCGGGCTCCAACCCCGACTCCATCTCCGGTTCCGGTTCCTTTGGTGTATATCACCGATTCGATCATCGGGGATATAAGCGACCGCATCGACGGAATTCACCAGGGGATTGATACGGATTTGTATGTTGAGCGCGGCCTGGTCATCAATTGGAACGACGCGCTGCAATCGCAGGCGGCTGAATATCATGTCATCGTTTCACTGGATGGCGGCGCTAATTATCAATTTTTAGGAAAGACGCAATCGAATGGTGAATCCTATTTAAAATGGGAACCGGATAATCAACAAATAGATGAAAAATTCCAATCCGGGCCGCAAGATGGTCAAACTTACTTATTCAGCGTGTTTCGGATAGAACCGCAACCGGATCATACGCTGCTTCCCGTCTTTTTTGCTATCTCCGGTTTGGTTGAGATGGCGTTGACTGACATTCCCACGGCGACGAATACGCCTGTGCCTCCTACGAACACACCAACGCCAGAAGCAACATCAACATACACGCCAACCAACACGCCGACACCGACAAACACGCCAGTTCCCCCAACGCCAACAATTATTATTCCCACAGCGACAAACACGCCTGTACCGCCTACAGCCACGCCAACAATAGTGGTCCCAACCCCGACGCCTGGATATGTTTGGTTTGAGGGCTATGTTACTGAAAGAACTGGTGAACATAAGGGTGATGTAATTTCCAATGCGAAGGTACAACTTACAAATAAATTATATCAAGTAAGAACGCTTGACGAATCAATTGTTGCTTCTGGATATAACGGTGCTTCTTCAGCGCTTGTTCTTGATGGCACATTTGCAATAACTAACAATGAAGGATATTTTAAAATTGGGATTCTTCCGTCT
>JAVCCE010000036.1 GCA_030765645.1 Candidatus Hinthialibacter antarcticus
CCTTATGCACAGGCGCTCCCAGAGTTCCACCCATGCCTGATTTATCAATTTTTGAAATACCGGAGCCTGTTTCTGAATAAAAATTATGACCATCCATCAATGTAAGTACTCACTTACCGGATGAACCTTAATTCTTTTAAATTGTTGTGTATCGTTTTGTCTTTAATTTTCAAGTTTAAAGTTCGCGTATTATGGGCATATTGAATTGACCATAATGCAATCAAAGATACTGCGACAAAAATCCACAAAAACCAATGTGGTACATTGCTAAGAAGATTATAATTATCTGGCAATAAACCCAATATCCCTTTTACTCCAGAAACAGTACCTCCGATGATAAATAGGTAGATATACCAGCGTATTCCACCAATTTCTTGCAATGTTTTAAACCATTCTATCATTGAATTTCCCTTAAATTGTTATCAAAGTCACCCAACAATTAGCTCATGCACATCCTGGCGGACGGTTTGTAATTTTTGTTCGATGTCGGGGTGGGCGAGGCGGCGGTAGTGTTCGTCGGTGTACGCCCAGGTTTGGTCGGGGTGCGGGAAAAACTGTTCGAAGATTTCCTCGTCGCTGACGATGCGGCGGGATTGCACCCCCTCGCGTTTTTCGCGCCATTGCGGGAGCCCATCGAAGAACGCCTGTACGCCGCGCAAGGTCGATAGCCCGTCGCTGCTGTAGCGCATCGGCAGCCCCGCGCCTGCGATGCCGCGCGCGCGGATCACCGCATCGCGCATGGCGCTGGCGGTCAGTTTGGCGGCGTGGGCGTCGTCGAGGTTTTTGTAGAGCGTCGCCAAGCTGTTGCGTTCTAAATAGATTGCCTTGCGGGCGTAATCGACTTTTTTTAGCGAAGCGTGTCCGCGATGAAAGACCTGCGCTTTCGGCGCCAGCCAGACGCTTTGCCCGAACAAGCGCATTCGCCAGCCCAGGTCGATGTCTTCATAGATCATAAAGTAATCGTCGTCGAATCCGCCTGCGTCGAGGAAAATCTCTCGCCGCACCATCATGCCGCAGCCGCAGGGAAAGAAAATTTCGTAGGGGTCGCTGCTTTCGAGTTCGAAGGCTTCGAAGCCTTTGCCGAACAGGTTGGTCCAGCCGCCGGCGAATTGGGTTTCGCGTCCGTCCCACGAGAGCAGATGCGACGAAACGCAGGCGGCGTTTGTTTCACTGGCAGCTGCCAATAGTTGAGTGAGCCAATCCACCGCAACATGAATATCGTTGTTGAGAAAGACCAGCCAGTCGCTATTCACCCGCCGCGCACATTCATTCAACGCCGGGGCGAAGCCGAGGTTCTCTTCAAATTCGATGAGTTCTATTTCGGGGAATTTGTTGCGCGCGAATTCACGCGAGCCGTCGCTGGAGTTGTTGTCGGCGATGATGATGTTCACGTCGGCGCCGTCAGTTTCAATCGCCGTCAATGATTTCAGCAGCGGCTTCAGATGCGCCTTGCCGTTATGGTGCGGAATGATAATCGAAATGGATGTTGACATGGCGTTATTACGCTCGCTTTGTCTTAAAAATCAATTAATTTTTTGACGCCATTAATTAACATTTTGAAACTGAGAGATTTGTTATTGTTCAAATCTAGATGAGGAGCAATGGCGCGAGAACCCGATACTTTTTGATATGCGCCTTTTGTCAAGTTGGATAATTCCATAGATGGAGTTCCTAAACGGTCTGGATGTCGGAATTTTTCCTTGTTTTGTTTCTGGCTGAGGCCTGGTATTTTTAATCCTTTTTCGACAGCCTCGAGGTCGCCTAAATAGAAACTTTCTAATTCACGGCAGGCGATACGAACCATTACAGGGGAATTGGTTGCATTATCGCATATTTGAAATAGCGTTTCTTTGATTATTTTACAGTCTCCTGAATCCTGGTCCTGCAGAATCATGAAGACACAATCCGGTGTATTCCATGCGCGTAGGATTTTCCCAAGGTTTTTTTCTAAATCTTGTTTGCCTTCGAATATCTTGAAGTCGGGATAAATGCCCTCTGGAATGACTTTGGGCAATACTCCTTTTAGCATTTCTTTCGCAGAAGGTTCTTCTAAAAAGAAAACAAGCGTTTTCATTGAGGATCAACCTCTTCAAAAAAACCTTGCTTCCATAGGTATCCCATTTGGCTGCCTTCATCCATTAACGCGACGATTTGTTTATCATCTTCCGCTCGTTTGATTTGTGTATAGCCGTCTTTTTTTATCAACCAAAAAACTTCATTGACTTTTGCGGCATTTAGTAAATCCGGCGAATGCGTAGATACTAATACTTGGCCTCCACGCAATGAATATAACCGGAATTCTTCAGCCAGTTCCCAAAGCAATTTTGGGTATAGCTGGTTTTCGGGTTCTTCAACGCAAAGCAACGGGTGAGGTGATGGATCGTATAATAGTGTCAAATATGCTAGCATCTTAATCGTGCCATCAGATACATAGCGGGCTAAAAATGGGTCTTCAAATGAGCCGTCTTGAAATTTAAGCAAGACGCGGCCTTCTTCCGTCGTTTTGGATTCAACGTTGGTGATTCCAGGTACGCGCATTTTTAATTTTTGGAGAATGTCGTCAAAAATTTCGCGATGATGGTTGTGTAAATACTCAATGACAAGCGAGAGGTTTTCTCCTTCACGCGAGAGGTGTTCAGCGTACCCTGCTTCTTGTTCAGGTCTTGCTTTACTGATATGGAAATCTGAAACGTGCCAGTTTTCAATCAGATTACCTAATGCCACAACGGCGGGGAATTTTTCAAATTGCGCCAGCCCTTTGATAGCTAATAAATCGCTGGATTTCAACGTTTGATTTTCACGCTGTAGGTCTTTGTCTTCTTGTACTTTTTCTAACTCATTGGTAACCGCTGAGCCTTCGCCGTTGGTGAAATCTAAGAAATGCCATGGTTGGCCTGAACTGCCTCGCCGATATTTTAACACTTCGCGTTCAACATACGCGCGGGCGTTTTTTTCGTTAATTTGTAGATAGTAAGTGATTAAAGGCTTGTTTGGTTTATCGCGGAATTTCATTTCGATTTCGATAGGACCATCTGAATTTCGGCTGCGGACTTCTTTGAATCCACGGCTTCCGCCTAATTTCATTAATGCCGTATTCACGTTGCTTGTCATTGCGTCGCGCAGAAACCCAAACACGCTGAAGATGGTGCTTTTTCCGGTGCCGTTTGCGCCGACAAATACGCAAAAACTCGGGAGATTGGAAATTTCAATGTCTTGAAATGCTTTGAAATTTTTCAGACGGATTGATTCAATCTTCATGAATCACCTCGTTGCGTTTCAATTTACGCTCACGCTACACGCCCCAGAGGCGTTGCCACCAGCTCTTGCCTTGCGGCTTGGTTTTAATGATCGGGCGGCGAAAGCGGGGGATGATGCCCGACTTGTCGTCGCGGCCCGGGAACGCCCAATTCAACCACATCTCATCCACGCGGTGAAAGGGCTGCCCGCCGCGAAATTCGCGCTCGACGTTGTCGGAGGCGCGCACTGGATTTTCCACCCAGTTTAACAGCGGCTGCGTGGTGGATTCGAAGGAGAAATATTCATACGCAAAACGCTTGGCTTTAACCGCCCGCGCTTTGGCCTTGGCGGGATTCGCGGCCATTTCGAGAATTTTCGCCGTCGCCAGTTTCTCGTCGCCAGTGGGGATTCCGACGATTAAACCTTCGCGGGACAACAGGTGAGAGATTTCGGTGGTTAGCGTACTCAATATCGGTACGCCGCATTGCATCCAATAGAGAAAGCGGTTGCGGCTGCCTAGCACGGATTCATAAATGGGCAGGTCGATGTTAATGCCAAGGTCGCATTCCAGCGTGAGTTGGGCGACGTCTTCGTTGCTGACCCAGCCCATCAGGTGAAAGCGCGACTCATACGCGCTTTTTGAAATCAAACTGCGAAAGCGGTTATAGCCGTCTTCATGGTGTCCGGCGATGGCGCCGCCAGTGACCACGCATTGAACGCGGCGGTTTTTTTCCATCGCGCCTTCAATGGCGAGAAAGAGAGTGTCTACGTCAGCCCAGGTGTTGAAGCCGCCGCTGCATAAAACCAAAAAGTCGCTGGAGTTGACTTCACCGCCGCGCAGGATGGATTCGCCGCGCACTGGCGAAATTTCGCCGTTCAACGCGCAAGGGATGGTCCAGACCAATTCTTCCGAAAGCGTGTAGCGGTTGAGACGGCCAATCAGACCCAACTGGCCGATGGCGGCGCCGCGCTGCATCTCTGAGACCACCGAAAAGCAATCGCCGCGCAGCAACACCCGCGAAAGCGTCTGATGAAAGTGTTCGATCTGTAAGGCGTCGCGCATGAACGGGCTTTTGGCTTGCACCTCGGCGAACAGGTCGCCGAACATGTCCATCCAGACCGGAACGTCGGTTTTTAAATAGGACGCCAAATTGGTGGCGATGGACGACCCGGCGGTGATGATGGCGTCGGGGCGCTTGCGGGCGATCAAGTCTTCGAGCCGCGTCAGGATCAGGTTGGTATTGCGTACGTTGGGTTCGGGCAGGGCGACGTGTTCGAGGTCGCCCCAACTGCTGGGATCGGTCTGATAATCAATATTGATATTGGTTTCGCGTTGGACGCCGAATTCGCAGGTCGCCAATACGACGTGGTGTCCCGCCCGCAAGAGCGGCAGGGCGAACTGCCAGGCGCGGATGCCGAATCCGTACAGTCGGTCGGAATTATAGAACGGCAGCGGTCCGACGCCGATCAGCAACAGCGTTTTAGCCAAAAGTTTCACAGCCTCGCATGGATTTTTCGTCAAAGAAAACTTGTGAGACGCTTTACAGGTTAGCATAAAGGCGCCACGACTTATAAACAAGGAAGCGATTGCTTGCCTCGATACGGATCCCGGCGATTTTTTCCTCTCTTATCTTGACCGGAAAGCGGGGGCGCGCCATGCTTTGGGGTACGCATTTGACGATTGAATCTGTTTGGAGCCTAAGAAGATGCCCATCAGCGAAAAGTTATTAGAAATATTGGCTTGTCCGCTTTCGAAAGCCCCGATTGTGCTTGACGGCGAATGGATCGTCTCAACTGACGCCGCCACCCGCCGCCGCTATCCTGTTAAAGACGACATCCCGGTGATGTTGGTTGACGAGTCGGAAGAAATGAGTGAACCCGACTGGAAAGCGGTGATGGACAAGCACAACGTCGCCCCCGCCGCTGCGTCGTAAGTTACGCTTCACGCGCTTTCGCAGCCTCTGCTCGCCCGGTTGAAAAAACGGGCTACAATTTACTCATTCATACCAATCCTGAAAATGCGTTTTCCGGTTGCGGAAACGCGAAAAACTATGACCTTCGATCTTCGCGCCGTTCTCTCGGATTCTATCGGCAACGCCCGTTCGCTGCATGACGAGTTTGGCAACACCGTCTTCGCTCGCGTGTTGGAACTGATTGGTTTCAACCATGAATACGTCAGCGGCGAGGGGTGTTATATCGAAACCCTGGACGGGCGAAAAATTTACGATTCGCTGTCCGGCTATGGCGTGTTTGGCATGGGGCGCAACCACCCCGTTATGAAAGACGCTCTCCGCCAGGCGCTCGATTTGAACCTGCCCAATCTGGTGCAGATGGATTGCGTTCTGCTGAGCGGCCTGCTCGCAGAAAAATTAATCTCCATCGCGCCGGGCGACCGCTTGCAGCGGGTGTTTTTCACCAATTCCGGCACAGAAGCGATGGAAGGCGCCATTAAATTCGCCCGCGCCGCCACCAAGCGCACGACGATTCTGTTCCGCAAGGGTGCGTTTCACGGCCTCAGCACCGGCGCGTTGGCGTTGAACGGAGACGATTCATTCCGCAACGGCTTTGGTGATTTATTGCCGGGATGCGAACAAGTTGAGTGGGAAAATTTATCGGAATTAGAACGCAAACTGCGCACAAAAACCGTCGCCGCAGTGGCGATTGAACCGGTGCGCGGTAAAGGCGTGTTTTATCCTGAGAATGAATCTCTCTATCAGAATATTCAGCAATTATGCCGCGAAACGGGCACGCTGTTCATCGCCGATGAAATTCAATGCGGCCTGGGTCGCACCGGCAAATGGTGGGCGTGCGAGCATTGGCGTCTGTCGCCGGATATTTTATTGACCTCAAAGGCGCTCAGCGGCGGCATAGTCCCCGTCGGCGCAATTTTATATTCTGATGAAGTCTATCGCGGCGTGTTCAATACGCTCGACCGCTGCGTGGTGCATTCCAGCACCTTCGGTCAGAACGTATTCGCGATGGTCGCCGGGCTGGCGGCGCTTCACGTCATCGAGACCGAAGGGCTGGTCGAACGCTCTGCGGTTTTGGGTGCGCGGCTGTTGAAGGGCTTGAACGCCTTGAAAGAGAAGCACGAGTTCATCAAAGACGTGCGCGGCAAGGGCCTCATGTGCGCGGTCGAATTCGGATCGCCGCGTTCGATGCGGCTCAAACCCGCCTGGATGCTGCTGCACGCCGCTGAAAATGGCTTGTTCGCGCAAGCCGTGGTGATGCAATTAATCAAAAATCATGATATCCTTAGCCAGGTGGCGGGCCATCATCAAGAAGTCGTTAAATTTTTGCCGCCGCTGATTTCCAGCGAAGAGGAACTTGACCGGTTGGTCGATGCGTTGGATTCTGTATTGAATGAATGCCGCCGCTTTCCCGGCCCGTTGTGGTCGGTCGGCAAACAATTAGCGGGAGCGGCAGCCAAACAACATCTTTTCGCGCGGGCCGCCGGCCGCTCGTAGCAGAGAACGCCGACGCGACATGAGACATGCAATTTTCCATCTAATCCACGCCATCGTGGCCCGGCATCCAATTGCGGTGGCGCTGCTGTCCGTCATTGCGGCTGGCGCGTTGGGTTGGTACGGCGCGGTCAAGATGGAACTCATCACCGACCAGGACAAACTGCTCTCTCCCGAACTCGAATATCACCGTCGATACATGGATTTTATGGAGCGCTTCGGCGATCTGGAATTTCTCTATATTCTCATTGAAGGCCCCGACAAACAAAGCATGACCGATTTCGCCGACTCGTTGGCGCAGCGCCTGCGTGGAAGCGAAGACGTTAAATCAGTCGTGTATACCTTTCCCACTGCATGGATGCGCGAATACGTCTTGCATTACGCTCCGCTTGATGATTTACAGACGCTCGACTCAGAACTCGCCGCCAACCGCGAAGACATTCAAACGCTCTATGACTATCAAAACATTGATCTGGTGTTAGATGAAATCGGGGACGGCATCAGCGCAAACGCGATTGCCTCATCGACCCAAAGCGCCGCGACCGGCGAGTTGGAAACCATCATCGAGGCGTTGAATGGTACGTTCAAAGACCCATTCGCGGCGTTTCAGCAATTAGAAGACGAACTCGACAAAGCCTTGCCCGGCGACGCGCAATATATGTGGTCTGATAAAGGCAACTCGCTGTTGATGTTGGTCATGCCCTCGAAGGATTTTTCAACTCTAAGCGTGATCGAGAAGCCGCTGCGCCGCATCCGCGCCGATATCCAACTGACCGAGTTGGATTTTGACCGCAAAGTGACCGCCGGGTTGACGGGGCGCCCGGCGCTGCAAGCCGATGAAATGGCGACCACCAACCAGGACATGCTCAACGCCAGTTTCTATGCGCTCATCGGCGTCTCGATATTGTTTGTCTTTTTCTTCCGTGAAGTCAGCCGCCCTGCGTTGACGATGTTGACGCTGTTGATGGCGATGGGCTGGACGTTCGGCTTTGTTGCATTGACGTTGGGGCACCTCAATTTGCTTTCGACGGTTTTCGCGCTGGTGCTCATCGGTCTGGGCGTTGATTTCGGCATCCATTTTCTACACCGCTATCAGGAAGAACTGGGCTCGACCGGCGACCCGAAAGAAGCCGCGCTGTTTTCGCTGCAACACGCTGGCTCGGGCATCGTCACCGGCGCGCTCACCTCGTCGATTGCGTTTTTGTTGGCGCTGTTTACCAATTTTCTGGGACTGGCCGAGCTGGGCTACGTCGCGGGCGTCGGCATTCTCTTTTGCCTGGCGGGCATGTTAATCACGCTGCCTGCGTTGCTGATTGCGTTTGATACGCGTATTGGCGCGCTGCATGTTCCGACGCCGGTCCACCTGTTGGGGCTGCGCCACGGCGTACGGCATCCCCGCACCTTGGCGCTCGTCTTGGTCGCGCTTTCGATTTACGCGGCGCCGAGTGCGATTCATGTGCGCTTTGACGACAATCTTCTCGATTTACAAGCAGACAATCTGGAGTCGGTCGAATACGAGCACAAATTGATGGAAGAATCCGACTATTCCACCTGGTATTGCGCGTTTCAGGAACCGGACATGGAGTCGGTGCGCGAAACAATCGCTTTGTTGAAGGCTGATCCGACTGTCGCGGGGATGGAAAGTCTGGCGGACGTGATGCCCAAAACGCCTGGACAAACCCAACCGCTGCTGGATTCCATTCAAAAAAATCTTTCGCAATCCGCCGCGTATGAAGCAGTCGAATATTTCCCCAATGTTTATGTGGCGCGCGGCTTGCGCGATTCGATCTCCGCGTTGTTGCTAAAAATCGAACGCATGAAGCAACAAGCCGAGCAGGCCAGTCAGGCGCCGCAATCCGGCGCGTCCGGCGGCTTGTCGTTGGAAGACATCCCCCAAGAGCAATTGGCGATGATGACGCCTGAGCAGATTGCCCAACTCAAAGCCATGCAAGAGGCCGCGCAATCGGGGCGGACGGTTGAGGCGCCTACGTTTGAAATCAGCGAAAGCGAACAGGCGAGGCTCGATCAACTCAGCCGCTTGGCGGAGGCCCTGTCGGGCAATAAGGAAGCGCTGAGCCAAAAATTAACCCGCGCCAATGCGCTGTTATTTGAGAACGCCCGGTCTAGCCTCAAGCGAGTGGCGCAATGGGCGGCGGCCCCGGCGCCCACGCCGGAGACTCTGCCCGAAGAATTTCAAATGTTGTACGTCGGGCGGGACGGCTCGCTCCTGGTAATGGCGTTCCCCAAAGAAAACATCTGGGTCACTGAACAGATGGAAGCCTTCGTCGGCGCCATGCGCGAGATTGACCCCCTTGTGACCGGGACGCCGATTCAGGTGTATGAATCCAGCATCCTGATGCGCAATGCGTTTGCCCAGATCGGGCTGCTGTCGCTGGCGGCGGTGGCGGTGATGGTGTTTTTAGATTTTCTTTCGATCAAGGCCCTGTTTTTCGTCATGGGGCCGCTTTTGTTGGGCGTATTTTGGATGATGTGCGTCATGGGAGAGTTTGGGCTGCACCTGAATCTCGCCAATTTCTTCGCCATTCCGATTTTGATTGGCATTGGCGTCGATAACGCTGTGCATTTTTACCACCGCTTTGAAGAAACCCGCGACGTCGAGAAGACTATGTACACCACCGGGACGACTTTAACGCTGACGACGTTGACCACATGCGTTGGTTTTGGCAGCCTGATATTCGCCTCGCATAAAGGCCTCGCCAGTTTTGGCGCGTTGATGGCGCTGGGGACGGCGACCTGCTGGTTCTCGTGTGTGATTGTCTTGCCAGCGATGCTTAAATTATTCGGCATGGGCGGCGACCACCACCGCTATTCGATTGATTCGACCGGATAAGGTGATTTCAGACAACCGCTCTAGAAAAAAAACGGCGAATTCATTAGTCTGATTGAAATGAGTGAAATTCTGAATTGGACTATTCAATGAAACAGCCTATCTCTCTCTGTTTGATCGCGGCGTTTGCGCTGATTCTGGCGTCGTGCGGCGCCCATTCGCCGCGCCTTCTTGACGAACAATACGCTACGATGCATATCAGCGTGGTCGAAAACCAGACCTTTGAAGTCGCGCTCGAAGAAAGCTTTACCCGCGACTTGATTAAAGTCTTCAAGCGCGATGGGCGTTTGCGTCTTGCGACGAAGTCCAACGCCGATCTGCAAATGACCGCGACCATCTCGAAAGCGCGCATTTACCCGCTCGCCTTCAGCGACCTCGACCGCGCAGTGGGGTATTCATTGGATGTCGTCCTGCTGGTCACGGTGGAAGATTCAAGCGGCGATCTATTGCTGAATCAGCGCCCGTTTGTTGGCTCTGGAGTACAAATGATTACCCAGGACGAAAGCGCGGGCGGGTTGCAAAACGTGTCCGAGCAAATTGCCTCAGATGTATTGAGTTTTCTGCTGGAAGGCTGGTAACCCGCAGCGCATGTCTGCTTCGGCCCCTCTCGTAACGGTTTTGGCGGGCGGCGATTCGCTGCAACGCCAGGCCGAAATCAAAAAAATCGCCAAACGCGCCTACAACGACGACGACTACGAAATCATGCGCTTTGACGCCGCGCAAAAGCAAACCATCCGCGCGGTCGAAGAGCTGCTTTCCTTCTCGATGTTAGACCCGAACCGGGTCGTCGTGCTTGAAAATGCGGATACCGTAAAAAGGCGGGTCGGCGCCGCCGCCGCTGATGATGACGACGGGCCGGTCGGCAATGACTTGGCGGCCTTGCTCGATTTTATTAAATCGCCGCGCGGCGAAGCGCCGTTGGTGTTGCTCGTTGAATCTGAAAAAGATTTATCGGCGGTCATCAAAAAAGCGCTCCCCCCCAAGACGGTCGTCAAACTGGCCAAGACCAGCACAAACAAAATTCGCGAAGCCGTTCTCAAACGCTGCAAGCAAGCGGGCGTTGAAATCAACCCCGACGCCGTGAAATTCTTTCTCGACCAATGCGGCGATGACGCCGCCGCCGCCCAACGCGAACTTGAAAAATTGTTGTTATGGGCGGAAGACGGGCAAACCATCACCCTCGACGACTGTCGCCGCCTGATCGAGACCGAAGACGAAGAGAGCGTTTGGGAACTCACCGCCGCAGCGGGACAAAAGAAAACCCGCGACGCCTTGATGCGCCTTCATCAATTATTGGAGCAGGGAGACCACCCCATTAAAATTATGGCGGCGCTGTCCAACCACTTTCGAATGCTCTACTCATGCCGCGCCTTAATGGCGGACGGCGTCGACCGCAATCAGTGGGCCAAGCGTTTGGGCAAGCCGCCCTGGATGATTGACCGCGCGGGACGCCAGGCGGGGCAGTTTAGTTTAGACGCCATGCAAAACGCCGTGCGGCTGCTGCAACAGGCTGACGCTGATGGCAAGGGCGGTAAGTCGAATGAATTTCTGGTGGTTGAGCGTTTGGTGATTGACTTGTGTCGCCTTGCATAACCGTCGCGCATGGTGACGTTTGCGGGATTTTGTACTATTCTCACAAGGAACGGGGAATCGGCCCGCTGGATTCGTGAAAATTGCGGTTTAGTGAATTAAGCCGATTGGCGATGTAGACATTTACTATGCTACACGCCCATACTATGCCTATATCGAACCCCCGATTGCATCGTTGCATGGAGAAGAAAGAATGAAACACCGTGTTGTTTTCGCCGCACTGCTGATTGTTTGCATTGGAGGGGCGCTGGTATGGCAAACGCCGACGGCGCATGCACAAGCCAAAGGCTGGTGCGAAGAAATTTATCTCGCGCGTGAAACCGCCATCGGGCGCCGCGTCTCAACGCCCGCCATCACCGCTGACGGCGACAATGTATTTGTCGTGTACCGCCAGGGCGAGATTCGGTTTCTCTCATCGACAGACCGGGGCAAGACCTGGAACGGCCCGATCTCGGTGACGCCGGGCAACGCCGCCAATGGGGCGCCCGCGATTGCAAAAATCGGTAATAAACTGGTTGTGTCATGGCCTGCCGTGGTTGAAGTCGGCTCGGGCATGAGCGCCTTTCAATTGTTCTATTCTCAAAGCGTTGATAATGGAAAAACCTGGAGCGCGGCGGAGCGCATTCACGAATCGCGCGATGACGCGATGATGCCGCGAATGTTGCCAGTCGACGGCCAGTTGTTTTTGCTATGGTTAGAAACCCCGCTCAGTGAAACGTTGGGCAAACTCTCGCTGCAAGAGCGCTTGAATATTACGCCCGAATCAATCGAAACGCTGCGTAACGCCAATGCGCGCGGCGGCCAGTTGCAACAACAAATGCGTCAGGTCCAATCGATCATGTACGTGTCCTCGTTTTCGCCCACGGGCGGAACCTTCTCTCCGGCCAATCGCGTGGAGCAGGCCAACAGCCAGACCTTGCCGCACGTGTTCAATATTTTCGGGCCGTATCGCGGCAGCCTGTTTGTGACCGTGAACGAAAACACTGACCTGAAATTGTATGAATCAAAAGACGGCGGACAAACTTGGCGGCCCAATTTCCAGGGCGCGCCGTTTTTAAGTACGCGGATGCAGTCGGACATCAAAATCGTCGACGGCAAAGCGGTTACGGTTTGGACGCGGCGCGATCCATTTGAGCGCATTCCGGTCAATTTTGAGGCGGACGCATCCGACAGCAATTCGCGCAGCGCTCAACTGTCAGTTCCCCATTATGTGCGTTCGGTGCCGCGTATCGCCCAGAGCGACAACGACTATCACGTCGTCTGGGAAGCGGGCGAAAGCGAAGACAGCTGGTTAACTTATATTCGCACCGATGACGACCGCCCCACTTCGTCAATCAATCACCCCAGCAGCGGCGATATCGAAACCCGTACCATGACGTTTCAATGGAACGGCGACGACAATATTTCCGCCAGCCGCAATCTGAAATATTCATACACCTACGGCGAAGAGCCTTGGACGCGGCCTCAACCGCAAAATCAAGCCACATTGCAAACGCCGCCTGATGGGGAATATACCTTCAAAGTGCGCGCTGAAGACGTGGCGGGCAATATTCAAGAGCCGCCGGCGGAATTTGCGTTCAATACCATTAAGTCGGCGCCAGTCACTCAATTGACCAATGCGCCAGTCAACGGGTCGGAAGTTGAAACCCGCCAATTCACGCTTGAATTCATCGGCAGCGATAATAACGATTCGATGGACCAGTTGGAATATTCAGCCAAGTTAGACGACGGCGACTGGACGCCTTATCAGAAGGGGACCAGCCATACGTTCTCGAACCTCGCCAATGGTTCCCGTACGTTTGCGGTTCGTATGCGCGACGCGCGCGGCAATGTTGAACAAGAGCCGCCTTCGTGCAACGTGATCGTAAAAATCGGTATGGAACTGGTCTTGGAAACAAAGCCGGACGTCATCACCAGCGATGAGGCGCTCGACTTTGGTTGGAAGGCCATTGATGACAAAGGCCAGCCAGTCAAAATCAGTTACCGCTATCAATTAGATGAAGATGAAGTCAAGACGTTGGAAGAACCCAAATTGCAAATCAACGACCTCGAAGAAGGCGTTCACGTTTTGCAGGTGTGGGGCATTGATGCCTCGGGCGACCAAACCCCGAAGGTTGAATACAAATGGATGATCGACCGTACGCCGCCTGATCTCGCGGCCCGTTTTGCGAAATCGTATCAAAACGGCTTCCCGGTGCTCACGATGAATGCCAGCGATCCTGCGTTGCCGGACGGCGCCGACCCCGGCGTCCCGACGATGTTCCAATATAAAATGGGCGGCGACTGGATTGATTTCAACCACCAGGGTTCCATCTGGCTGGCGCCGAAGAAACTCGCGTTTTATTCGCTGGGCTATTCGATTGAAATTCGCGCCATTGATGACGCAGGCAATGTTGACGTCGCCCCGGCTGTGGTCGGGTTGCAAATCTGGGCGCGTACCAACCCGTTGATTTTCTACCCCATCGTGGTTTTGGTTGCGGTCGCGTTGATCGTGTTATTGTTACGCTTCATTCCGAGAGGGTCGTCGCGTAAGAGTTCGCTGGCAACCTCGCCTGCGCTTGATTCAGACGAAAGCGACTCGTCGTTCGCCGATGACGATAGCTCAAGCGATTTCGATTATGGCTCTGATGACTCTTCGTTCTCGTTTGATGACGATGACGACAAAAAGAAAGATGAAGACCCGTATGCGTAAGAGCGCGGGCTTCGACCAATGGACGCTCAAGGCCGCCGCGTGTTTCGCGACGGCCTTTTTCCTGGCGGTGTGTCCAGCGAGCGGGCGTCCGGTGGTGTTGGAACTGTTTATCGCAAACAGCGGTTGTTCTAACTGCCGCTTCTCGATTGAGGCGGTGCAGCAATTACGCGAAGAATTCAGCAAAGATGAGTTGCACGTGTTGGTGCACCCCATTCTCGCATCAGACGCTCTGACAGAGTCAGAACGCCGGGTGCGCTTTCTCAACGCAAACGCGCGCCCGACGGCGGCCCAACTGCCGTTGGCGGTGTTCGATGGATTTCAGCGAATACCAGGAGCGTCTGGAGGTATCTTTCACTCTTACAGTGAAGTAATCCGTGCTCGACAGGCGCAAGCCAACGAGGGGGCGCTTGAGGCGTGGATGGACGTTAGCGGCGGTGGGGTGATCGCTTCCGCGACGTATGTCGGCTCTGTCACGCCGACGCCGGGCAGTTTTCAACTCCATTTGGCGATTACCCAAGAGCGCTCCAGCGACCAAATGCCGATTGTGCGGTATTTTGAGACGCTCACCCCAGAGCACCACCAACAAGTGGAGCGCAATTTATCGTTTGTGTTTGATGAACCTTCGCTGGATGTGTACTTGATTCTACAAGACGAAATTCTACAAGACGAAAAATCGAAAAAAATTCTGGTTTCTATCCGCGCTACGCCGCAGGCGTCTATCAGTGTTGATCTCAATAACGACGGGCGTTTGGATGCGCGAGACGCCTTCTTTTTTGCGCTGCTGTGGGCGAAGCGCGACCCCAAGGCCGACATCAACGTCGACGGCTTGATTAACGGGCTTGATATACTCAATCTGATTGGCCCCCGCCCATAAACCGCGATACAACCGGAAAAAATTGCTTGCTTTCCTGCGGCATCTTCTACCCGATCCCTCTGTGCTCTCGATGAGTCAAATTCTATAAGTTCAATTTTTTGAGTACGTTATTTCTCGTCTTTTGAATTGGTATAGCCATTGCGCTCTTGAAAGAAAACAAGGCGATCAGGAGGCGGTTATGGCTCAAGTCATTACAATGCCAGCGCGGAAAAGCGGCATCCAATATAAAGACAGGCTCAAGACCCAGGGCGAGCGTTTTTCTGTCATGGAACGCAAGTTGGTCGATCAGGCCGAATTTTACGAAGCAATGATTCTGGTGCTGGACGACGTCCGGCTGCAGAACATTCGCAAGCGCGATTATGCCATGATGGACATCATCGCTGAGGAAATTCCCCGTTATCAAAAGCGTTTGGATGAAGTGAAAGATATGCTCGACAAATTGCGGGCTGAGTTCCAGATGCAGCAGGTTGCGGCTAACTAAAGCCGTGTTGGATTAACAAAAACGTAACGTAATACCAAACAAATATACCCTCACCCTTTTTGATGAACGGTATGAGACGTCTGTGTTATGACGCTCCTCATACCGTCTTTTTTTTTGTTATTTTTCATTGCAAATATTCGATCTTTCACTATATCAGGCATGGGTACAACTCTGCTCGCTTCAGTGCGGGCTTTCAGGCCCTTTGCACAGGCGCTCCCAGAGTTGCACCCATGCCTGAATCAATGTCATTGACTTAAGAACACCAAAGCCCTTCGACAGTGTTATTGCGAGGAGACCAAAGGCCGACGCGGCAATCTCACCCATCAATAAAGCGAGATTGCTTCGCTTCGCTCGCAATGACACAGATGCGGTAAAGGGTGATGATCCGTTAAAGTTCCGCCCCCAAAGATTGGGGGCGGTTAGGCGGGGGTTGACTGGCGGCGTAGCCGACAGCAATTCAAAAAATCCCCCCCCCCGAACTTTGGGGAGAGAACCTGTGAATTTTGAGGCGGATAAATCCACCTTACTCGCGTGCGGCGTCGAACTTGACTTTTTTTATCTATTTTATTAGGTTTGGTTATATACTATCTTTTGAATGTTTTGTTATTTCACATCATTTTGCGCAAAGCAACTTGCCGGATGTTTTTCACCATGAATTTTCATTGTTAGAGCGGTTGTCAAAAATATGTGCGTAAAGCGCGCCCGTAGCCTGCCTATCGCAGGTAGGGGCTCAGCGATAGATTCCGTTACGGAAACTCAATCCGCGCATAATTCTGGTAATCACTATAAGACCAGTCGCCAATCGAGTGGGGGGAGAAAACGTGAACCGTATCCTATTATGGTTTTGCATCATCGCAATGAGTGCATCTCAGATTATCCGTGCAGACGAACAGTCTGCGTATCAACAGGCTATAGACTCCGCCAAGGCGGCGGCGCATGTGCTTGAGCAGGCCGAGAAAGCCCATCAAGCCTCGCAAGAGTCGCTGAAAGCGGCGCGCGAAGCCGCGCAAAACGCCGACGCCGTCGCGCAAAAGGCCTACCTGGAATTAAAGCAACGCAAACGCAGCGAACGGGTGGCGGGATTGCCCAAACCGCCGCAGCCTCCCGCTGTGGATGTCCCTGCGTTCAATGAAATTGACCGCTTCATCACCGCGCAATGGCCGCAAGACAGCGACCCGCAATTGTGCAGCGACGAAGTTTTCTTGCGCCGCATTTTTCTCGACGTTGTCGGGTATATCCCAAAGCCGGATGAAGTGACCAAGTTTCTCAATGACGAGAGCGGAGACAAGCGGGCGCAATGGATCGACAAACTGCTCGCCCGCGATGAAGACTACGCCGCCAACTGGTCGCAGTTCTGGGAAGACGCGCTGTGCAGCAACGGCAAACACCAGGGCGGCGTTGGGACGCGGGGCGACTTTCAGCCGTATATCATCGAAAGTTTTCGACGGAACATTCCGTATGACGTGTTTGTGACGCAGTTGATCGACCCTAACGCGGCTGGGTATTACGGCGGATACGTCAAATCGAAAGACCATCTCGAGTCCACCCAAACGGCGGCGAATATCGGTCAGGTGTTTTTAGGGACGCGCCTCAAATGCGCCAGCTGTCACGATCATTTTCTCAATTTTGAATGGACCCAAAAGCGCTTTCTGGGTTTTGCCAGTTTCTTTAACGAAGACAATCTGGAAGTCATTCGTTGCGAGGTGAAGCACGGAGAGTTTGTTAAACCGGCGTTCATTTTTGAAAACGGTTCGGTTGACGCCGCCCAGTTAGATTCTCTCGACAAGCGCCTTGAAGTGGTCTCGAACCTGATTGTAGACCCTGCCAACCCGCGGTTTGCCGCGTCATTCATCAACCGGGTGTGGAAACGCTCGGTGGGGATGGGGCTGGTAGAACCGGTAGACGACTTCCGCGAAGATACAGAGGCGTCTCATCCCAAACTGCTGGCGTGGCTGTCGTATGAATTCGCCGCCAGCGGATACGATATCAAACATATCATGCAGTTGGTGTTGAATTCTCGAACCTATCAGTTGGAGTTTAACGAAGCGCTTGCCGACAAATGGAGCGAAGGCGAAGACTTGCCGCGTTATTTTCTCTCGCCTGCGCAACGGCGTTTGACGTGTGAACAGGCGCTGGATTCCATCGCGGCGGCGGTCGGACTGCAACGCAAACGCACCACCTTTGATGAGAGTTCGACCCCGCTGACCCGCTCGCTGGGCAAGCCGGAAACCCGCAACGAAGTCATCACCACCCGGTCAGAAGAAATCGCGGTGATTCAGTCGTTGCAACTGATGAATAGCCCCGAATTTCACGAAATGATTTACGGTTCGCCGTTGCCGATACGCCTTGCCAAGACGCAAGATAGCGGCGAAGCGTTGCGCTTGGCGTATTTGCGGGTGTTGAGCCGCGAACCCAACGCCAGCGAGCGCAAAGCCCTGCTGGCGCAGCTGGGCGAGAACCCCCAAGCCGATGAATGGGGTGATTTGTTGTGGGCGTTGGCGTCGTCGCCGCAGTTTCATTACATCAATTAGATATACCCAGGGAGATACGATTATGGCCCGCGTCAAATCTACGCGTAGACAGTTTATTCAACAGACTTCACTGGCGGCGACTTCGCTTTTCGCAACCAGCAAATACGCCGCCGCCAATGCGGCGAAGGCGCTCAATCCAAGCGCTGACTCGATGATACTCATCTGGCTGCCGGGCGGCGTCGACCAATGGGATACGTTTGATCCCAAAAAACACACGCCCTACAAAGCCGGAATGAAAGGCAGCGAGTTGTACTCGACCTTCCCGTCGATCCCGACGGCGGCGGACGGAATTCATCTCAGCGAGGGTTTGGACAATATCGCGTCGGTGATGGATAAGGGCGCCATTTTACGTACGCTGACCTCCGACACCAAGTTCGGGGCAATCCACTTACGCGCCCAACATTACATGATGACCAGCTATGAGTTTCCGGCGGGCGTGCAGGTGCCTTCGATGGGTTCGGTGGTCGCCAAGTCGCTGGGGCGGCGCGACCCGTTTGTGCCTGCGTACATCGACATTGGCCGCGACATCACCACCGCTGACCAGGACATGCTATTCATCAGCCAATACCAGGGGCCGGGGTTTCTTGGCGTGAAGTATGCGCCTTTCATGGTGCCCAATCCAGAAGAGGGAATCCCCACGCTCAACGCGGTGGCGGGCATGACGCCCGACCGTTTGGACCAGCGTCAGAAATATCTGGAACTCATTACCGGAAATTCAACCAAGCAGTTGCGCGAAGCCAACAAGACCAAAGAATACATGCAGGTCATGGAAGACGCCCGCGCCATGATGGACTCGCCGGTCAAGAGCACCTTTGATCTCAACGAAGAGTCGCAGCAAACTATCGACGCTTACAAGATCGACCACCGCTTCGGCATGGGCTGTTTGCTGGCGCGGCGCTTGGTCGAAACCGGCGCGCGTTTTGTTGAAGTCGAATATCAGTACGAGCCATTCGGCGGATTTGATACTCACGAAAACGGACACACCCGCATGGCGGGCATGAAATCGCAAATCGACCGCCCCATTGCGCAGTTGGTGCGCGACCTCGACCAACGCGGGTTGCTGGAGCGTACGCTGGTGGTGGTGATGACCGAGTTTGGGCGCACCATCGCCGATAAGCCGTCCGCCGGGCAAGAGGCGTTTGGCTTTGATGAAAGCCAGACGGGCGAATCGCTGGTCGTTGAAGATGAACGCCTGTATGGCCACCACGGCCATTTCAGTTCGGCGAATTGCATGTTGTTCTTCGGCGGTGGCTTCAAACAAGGATATGTACACGGCAAAACCGCCCCGGAACACCCGATGCTGCCAGTCGAGGACCCGGTCTACTTGACCGACGCCTACGCCACCATCTACCGCGCGTTGGGAATCCCTGCTGACCAATTTTATATTACTGAAGACCGTCCGTTTTATGTCACCAAAGATGGAAAAGGCAAGGTCGTCGAAGGCTTATTGGCCTAACGCGGTTCCACATTGCACACGCAAAGCCGTCGGCGAAATTGTCGGCGGCTTTTTTTTGTCCTTGACGGGCGGCGCTGCGTTCAACACCATACACTGTTGGCATTTCAGATGGAGCGTGTGTTGATGAAGGCGATGAAGACCGTCGGCGTGTTTGGGTTGTATCTCGCGTTTGCGGTTGCGCGGACGTTCCCATGGGTTTTGCGCCTGGGCGATGCGACCCAGGAGGACGCGCTTGATTCGTTGCTGGTCGCCTGGATGATCGGCTGGAACCATCATGCGTTTGCTCATGGCTTTGGCGGCTATTTCAACGCCAATATTTTTTATCCCCATGAGAACGCGTTTTTGTTTTCAGAATTGATGCTTGGCCCGGCGTTGGCGACGGCGCCGTTGTATGGGTTGGGGTTCGGCCCGCTCTTTTGTTTGAACCTCTTCTTATTGATCGCGCTCGCGTTGAATGGGCTTGCCGTCTATTTGCTCGCCAAAGAAATTGGCTGCCACGCCGAACCCGCGTTTTTCGGCGGCGCGGCGTTTTCGATGACGACGTACGCATTGATGGCGTTGCGGCGTCCGCATTTTTTGTTTATGTTTGCGCTGTTGTTCGCGCTTTTGTTTTTGTATCGGTTTCTTGAACAACGGCGTTTGCGTTGGCTCGCGGCATATATGGTTTGCGCATTATTTTTATTGACGTGCAACATGTATTTGGCGGCGGCGTTGGTCCCCGCTTCGGGCTTATTGCTGTTATTCTCTACTCGAAAAAATATCACGTGGACGCCGCTTGTCGCGCTGGGCGGCGTTGTGTTGTTGCTGGCGTTGGCGTATGGATGGCAATATTCATTGCGCCGCAGCGCGATTGTTGAGGCGGGGTTGTTAGGCCCGCCTGATGCGGCCCAATTGACGATCTCGACCATCACTTTCGCGAACTTGGTTTGGCCGTCTGGCAGCAACTCGTTCTATCAAGGGCGCATCCCCATCGCGCATTTGACCTTTGCGGAACTGCGCTTCTTTCCGGGCTTTCTGGTTTTGTTTTTGTGCGGCATCGAGTTCGCGTCGATATTTCGCGCGCGCCAAAACCGCAGGCGTTCAAGCGCGTTGCATTTTATGGCGTGGTGCGTGTGTAGTCTGTTGATGATTTCGGTGGTGGTTTTGTCTTGGCAGAAAACGCAGACGGTGTTGTATCACCAAATCCATTTACTGCTCATTGCCGTATTCTTCGGGCTGGCGTTGCTGTTGCCGTCATGGCGAAGAGGCATTATTCAGTGGTTGAAAACGGCGCATCCGCTTCTCGCGTCGCTGGCGCTCTTTGCGTTTTTTCTGATGATTTATTCGAGCCGTGAATTTTCGGCGTTGCTATTTCAATGGGCGCCGCAATTGGCGTTTATCCGAATCCCGGGGCGTTTTGGCGTTGTCCCGCTATTGGTCATCTGCTTGTTTGCGGCGGCGGCGCTACACCGGGCGTTGAGTGTGATGCAGCCTCTCATGTTTAAGCGGGGTGTTGTGCTCGCTCTGCTGATGGTCCTTTATTTGGAAACCACCGTCTCAACGCCGCTGATGTTTGTGGATACACCGACGACCAAGCCCGCTGTGTATGACTGGCTTTCGCAACAAGACGACATTCAAGTGATGGCTGAAATGCCTATGCAAACCCATTTGCAAAACTGCATGGCGCAGTATCGCTCGAGCTTTCATTGGAAGAAATTGGTGAATGGATATAGCGGGTATTTCCCCTATGAATTTGCCACCCTGCGCGACCAGATGAAAGCGTTTCCGTCGCGCGAGTCGCTGCAAGCGCTGCACCAGCGCGGCTGTGATTGGGTGGTGGCGCACAAGAATGAAATGCCGCCGCTGCGGTTCGCGCAGGTGGCGTTTTTCGCTAAGACGGCGCCGTGGATTCATGTTGCGTATGAAGACGAAGATAGCCTCGCGCTACAACTTCTACCGATGGAGGGAGGCCGCGCCGTCCGCATTGATGTGGGGCGTTCTGATGGGCGGGCGAGCGAATGGCGGTTGCAGTCAGGCGAGGTTTCCATGCCGCTGCCGGTTGATGAGAACGGCGTCATCGAATTGCAGGACATGCCGCCGGGGACGTATTCGGTCAGGCAACAAACAGCCGCCGCGCCTGTGTTGCGTCTGCGGTTTTTGCTTTCAGAAAAAACGGGCGAGCAGGTCGATTTTCAATTGGTTGGAGATCAGGTGATTTTGATTGACGACGCTGATTAAGCAATTGCTCTACACAATCAATTTTCGCGCGGCTTTGAAATCGTCGGTTCCCGCTTCAACCAATAATTCAAAAATGACGGATTCAATATTGGTGATGATCGCGCCCGCGTCGCGCATCCGGGCGATAGCGTTATCTCGGTTGGCGTCGTCGCGCGAGCAAGTGGCGCCGATGGGCAAATGGACTTGATAGCCGTTCGCGAGCAAATCTAAAACCGTTTGCATGACGCACACGTGGGTTTCGATTCCCGTGACGACGATTTGTTTTCGTTTGGTTTCTTCCAATTGCTTCCAGAACGCTTCTTCTCCACAGCAACTGAAGGTCATTTTTTGTGAAATCTGGCTGGCGTCGACCTGCTGGGCGATGCTGTCCAGCGTGGGGCCGAGACCTTTGGGATATTGCTCGGTTACTAAGACGGGAACGCTCAAAATCTGCATGGCCTGAACCAGGCGCTCGATTTCACTGGTGACTTGCGGGCCGTTTTTCATGACATCGACGATGCGTTGTTGATAGTCAACAACGAGCAAGACTGCGTCGTCGCGGCGCAGGATGGTTTCGTGTCGTTTGCGGCCCATTTCTGTTCCTTTAATTCTCAATTGATACCGGCCACAGGTAATGCAGCGCCATCGGGTGTAAGACAAAGCCTTTGATGTTTTGGCGCAATGCGGCGAAATCTTTGGTGGTGTTTAAGAAGAGCCACGGCGCTTCGTCGAGAGCGATGGTTTGCGCCTGTTGGTAAATTTTCAGCCGCTCGTTTTCGTCGTAGGTTTGTTGTCCCAGCCGCACCAGGCGGTTGAACTCTTCGTGTTTGAATTGCGAGCGGTTTTCGGGATTCGCCAACAAAGCGTAGGCGAAGTTGTCGGGGTCGCCGTTGTCGGTCGACCAACCCAACATGCAGATTTCAAAGTCGTGGTTGAGCGACCGTTGCAATAACGTGCCCCATTCGACTTGCGATATTTTGACGCGGACGCCGATCTCGCTCAGATCATTTTGCACGACTTCCGCCAAGCGCGCGCCGATGGGGTTGTAGGGGCGCGGCACGGAATAGGTCATGATTTCAATATCAAATCCGTCGGAGTATCCGGCCTCGACGAGCAGCGCTTTGGCTTTGTCAGGGTCGAATTCATAGGCGCGGCTGTCGGGGTCGTGGCCCAAGACGCTGGGCGGAAAAATGCCGCGCATGGGTTCTGCATAGCCTTCGAACAGGTGGTCGCAGATGGCCTTTTTGTTGACGGCGTAATTGATGGCTTGGCGCACGCGTTTGTCTATTAATGGGCCTTTTTCAACATTCATATACGCGAAACTGATATTCACGCCGGGCTGTTCGAGCAAGGTGAGGTTTGGATTTTTTTTGACTTCAGCGGCGGTTTGCGGGTTGATGCCGACCATGATTGACGCTTCGCCCCGGGCAACGCTGAAGAGCCTCACTTCGGGATCGCGCAACACTTTGTAAATCACTTGTTGGGTTTTGGCGGGAGCGCCCCAATACTCATCGTAGCGGGCGAGCACGACTTCAACGTCGCGCGTCCATTTCACAAAACGGAGCGGGCCTGTTCCGACGGGATGTACGCTGTATTCCTCGCCGTATTTTTTCAGCGCCGCCGGGCTGCTGATGAAGCAGCAGAACATAGCGAGATTTTTCAACAGCGGCGCGTAGGGTTCATATAAAATCACCCGTACGGTCATATCGCCGTCGGCGACGACCTCTTTGACGATGCCGCGTAACGCCATGTCGGCGTAGGGCATGCGCCCCGCAAGATGATAGGGATGGTTTTCGTCAAGCAGGCGCATCAGTGACAGGACGATGGCTTCAGAAGTCAGCGTGGTCCCGTCATGAAATTTGACGCCGGGGCGTAAGTAGAAGGTCCATTCGCGACCATCGCCGGAGGTTTCCCAGCGCTCCGCCAAGGCGGGTTCGATTTCGAGAGAACCGTTTTTGAATTTGACGAGGCCCTCGAACATTTGCTGGGCGATGTTGGCCGAGTAGCCGTCTTCCATTGAGCCGGGGTCGAGGTTGACGGCGTCGCTGCCGTGGGCGAAGACCAGCGAGTCGGTTTCAGGCGCAGACGGCGGCGCGCCGCAATTGGTAAATCCAATAAGAAATGCAAAACCCAACAACGCGAGCCGGGCCGCATGTGGGAGCGTTTTGAATGACGGGATATATTTCATTAACTGGCTTCTTCTTCTCCCTCTTCGCCTTCGTCAACTTCCGCCGTTTTGATTTTTTCTTTGAACAGAGCGTCGGTGTTGTTGACGAAGTTTTGTTGGTTAGTGCTTGAGATTCGTTTCATGCGGTTGTCGGCGTAGTTTTTCGCAAAGCGCAGGCATTTTTCGCCGTCGTCTTTTTTGTCAAACATATAATGCAGTTTGGCCAACAGCAGATTCAGGCCGCCGTCTTTGGTCTCAAGGGGAATCGAGCCGACGTCATCGTTGTCTTGGCAATACTTAAAGTATTTATGCGCATGTTGCCAGTGATAATCAAGTAATTCTTGAAAATGTTGTTCATCGTCATCGTAAACTTCTTTGTTCAATTTTTCGAGATAAAAGATTGATTCTAAATGGTTCATGCCGATGTAATAGAAGCGCGGCTCTGCTGATTTCATCGACAATGATTCTTCATCAAATTTGGCTTCAATCGCTTCTTTCATTGTTTTAAACGACCAGTTGTCTGGCTCGATGTCGTTGTTAAAACAAATACGCACCATTTGAAAATAGCGGTCCATGGTAAACAACACGACCACCGCCGCCAGGTCGCGCGGTTCTTCGAAGATTTTCTGAAAGAATGGAACGCCGATTTGGTCGCGGTTTTCCCATATTTTTTCAATCGTGGCTTTGGTGCGGGTGTTTTTGGGGCGATTGCGTTTTCCGTCTAATACGGAACACTCTTTTTCGAGTTGCCCAAAACCTTCGGCTAGCAGTTTGGCGCGGTCATCGGCGCAGTTCTCAAAATATTCCTTCATCTGGTTATTTTTGGTCGGGCTTTTAAAGAAGCGGCTATAGTCTTCAACGCCGCAACTATATTCGTTCGACGCCGTCAAACATTTTGGGCAGATGGTGGTTTTTAATTCGTCAGGGAAGTGTTCATATCCGCCGATGGCTTCGGTGTGGGGCCTCATCCATTCATCGACCACGATCACTTGGCTCTTGGTCATGAATTGATAATTAGTCATTTGGGTTTCGCAGACCAAACAGGGGGTCTCGCGTTTCCAAAGCGTTTTTTTCTTAGGCATTATGGCCTCCCGTGCTTCCACCGACAGATTGTTGAATGGTTCCCCTCAAACAAACATTACAAGACAAGTATATATTTTAAAGTAATTTACTCGCAAACCTAAGTCTTTCCTAGACGTTTATTTAGAAGCCGCTGGTAAAATTCAACCAACTGTTTTGTGAGTGTTTGATACGCCCATTCGGTTTCGGCGGTCTGGCGGCCTTTGGCTCCCATTTCATGCGCCTTGGATGGTTGGTTGAGCAACTCGACGCAAGCCTGAGCGAAGTTGTTTGGATTGTAGGCCAGAATGCCCGCTTGATGCTGCTTGATGAGGCTGGCGGTTTCTCCGACATGGGAGGCGACCACCGGGCGCCCGCTGGCGAAATAGTCCGCCAGTTTATTCGGAACTCTCGCCCGGTTGGCTAGCGTGTCTTCCAAAGGCAACAACAAAACGTCGCAGGCGGCGAGGTAGGCGGGCACTTGTTCAAATGGAATGACGCCGGGCAAGAGCACGTCGGCGTCAGGTTGAAAGCGTTCACGCAAGGGTTGCAGGGCGCTGTCTTCGACGCCGCCGCCAATCGCTAACAGCAGAGCGTCATTGCGTTGTTCTTTTACGGCGGCGAACAAATCGGCGAGTAGTTGGATGTCCCACAGCGAATAGCCGATGAACCCTAATAACGGTTTGTCGGATGCGATGCCCAGTTGGTTTCGGGCGTCTTGTTTCTCGATAACGGGAAACGCATCGCTCATCACGCCTGCGGGCAACGTCAACAGCCGCTCGTCTTCGATTCCCGCCGACCGTGCGCGTTCGCGTAAGACGGAACTGATGACGGTGACGCCGTCGGAGATTTGCTTGCTGCCGACTTCGATGCGTTGTTCAAGCCGGTCAATCCAGGCGAACGGGCGCCGCGCAGTGGTGATGCCGCCTTCCGTCCACCAGTCGCACCAGTCGCTGACGAACAACGGCGGTTGGGACGAAAACCGGGTGAGGCTGCGTTGTAAAAACCAGGGAAGCAATACGTTGGGGCGATGGTCGAAGGCGTGGATTACGTCCCATTGATCGATTGAGATCGAAGCAAGCCGCGCGAGGTTGTCGAGCAGCGCATAGCCGCCGTCGTGGCGTCCGGGTCGGCCCCAGCGCGGCGTCTGCCAAATGCGTACGCCGTCGAGTGGTTCGACGCAGCCGCTGCTGTTCCATTCGCGGGACACCGTCCACAAGTCAACCTGGTGGCCTTGGCGCGCCAGTTCGCGGGCGAACCCCATGCAGCGAAAAAAAGTTCCCCGCCAGATCAAATTATGGTTTAACAATAGAATACGCATCGTGGTTGCATTGTATCCAGTCGCACGGTTGTGGTATATCTTTAAGTCAACCTGATGAGCGAGAGTTTTGATTATGGTGGAATACGGCATTGTCCTGCTCGTCTTTATTGCGCTGGTGAATGGCGCCGCCTATCTGGGGGCGCCGGAATGGGTTTCGCTCGTTCTGTTACTTCTGCTCGCAGCGCCGACGCTGTACGGCGCCTGGTTTGGCGCACCCTATATTCCCTCCGCCAACCCCGCTGTTGAACGGGCGCTCGGTCTCGCTGAATTGAAGCCGGGGGACGTTTTTATTGATCTGGGTTGCGGCGATGGACGATCTCTTCGCGCCGCCAAAGCGCGCGGCGCTCAAGCGATTGGATATGAGATTTCGCTTTTCATGTATTGCATTGCGAAACGATTGAGAGGGTGCGAGGTGCGGCTGGGCAACTTCTGGAGCGCGGACCTTTCGGAGGCGGACGTGGTGTATTGCTACCTGACCCCGAAAGCGATGGAGCGTATTGAACGTGAAATCTGGCCGAAACTGAAGCCCGGATGCCGACTGGTTTGCAATACCTTTAACATGCCGACCCTCGCGCCGGATGAGACGCGAGGGCCGATGTATCTCTATCGAAAGTTCTAGTTCTCTTTCGGCAGGTCTTCTTTCAACATTTCATCATCAAAAGGCATCGCTCCCGGCGGCGGGCCTGGAGGCGGCCCCCAGCCGCGAAATCGGCGTCCGCCTTTTTTATCGTTTAAAATATGTTGAGGGGCCCGTTCGACCAACATTTCGATGAAGCGGTTTTTGTGTTCGATCTTCTTTTCAAGAAATAATTTGAGCCGGTCGAGCTTTTCTTGCAATAAGTGAATTTCCATTTGCTGCCGTTTGATATCGAGCGCAAACATTTCATCAAACAATGGGCGCAGGATGGCTGCGACTTCTTCATCCGGCTCATTGGCCTTGTCTGGCGGAAGTTCTTTGACTGCTGTGCGAATTTTTAATTCCTGACGGCGTATGGATTCATGCAACTCAGCCAATTCAGGGTTTTCACGTCGCATTTCGTCCATGCGTCGCATCATTTCATCTTGTCCCCGGCCCCGCCAGAACGGAGGCGGCCCGCCAGGTCTGCCAGGCCCGTCGCCCATTCGCTCGCCTCGGGGCGGGCGGTTTGGGTCATCATTGTCGCGACCGCGTCCCCACCCGCGTCCCCAACCACCGCGCGGTTGTTGGTCTGTTGCGGCGGCGATTTGCTCCGGCGCAGGTTTGGGGGCGTCGTTGGCCCGCGAGATTATGATAGCGGTTGTTGAAATGAGCAGCGCAATGATAACGGCTGCATATAGCAATATCGTTCGCGTGTTCATGAGGTTAATCCTGAAAAAGCGGATTCAAAGTCTGTTTCAAAATCGCTGAAGAGTTCAGCCATTTCTTCATCAAGGGTTAGAAGTTCCTCTTCGATGGTTTCGGTTTCCCAGGTGGTTTCCGTCGTCCATGAGAGGTCGGCTTTGCGTTGGAACTCAGCCGAGCCGCCCCACATGACCACCAAGAAGATGGCCGCCCACGCCCAGCGCCAGCCGTTGAAACTCCAGTTGTTCGCTGCGTCCAATGTCGGCATCGGCGTGACGGTCCGGTTGGTGCGCGCCGCTAGTAAGACGTTATCGCGAATGCTGAGGCGCGGTTCGCGTTGCGGCAGGGCTTTGCCCGCTGCCATCAGGGCGTTTAAGTCCTGCCATTCCAATTGCAGACGCTCGGACTGGCTGCATTGGTCAAGAAACGCCCGTTTTTGCGGCGCCTCATCCGGCAGGTCGAGCATAAGGAGCATGTCGTCCGCCGATGGCTCGCTGATGGGATGAAACAACGGGTGTACTTTCATGGTTGCGTCCTCCAACCGCTTATGCGGTTTCTTCCGCCAATTGATTATCGGCGCAAAGTTGTTTTTGTAAAAATTTTACCGCCTGGCTCATTCTCGATAACACGGTGCCGAGCGGGGCCTCTTGTATTTCCGCGATTTCTTTAAATGGAACTTCTTCGATTGAACGCAACAGGTACACTTCCCGAATCAACGGCGGCAGCAGCTCGACGGCTTGTTCGAGCCGCGCCAGGTCTTCTTGTTCGACCGCCTGGTCGAGCGGCGTCGGGTCGGCGCCGGGAATGCGTTCAATCAAAGCGACATGTTCTTCGTCTTCGTTCCAATCTCTGGCTTCGACAAAATGCTTGTCTTTTCTGAACCGGTCGAGGCAATGGTTGTGGGCGATCCGGTACAGCCAGGCGGAAAACTGGCCTCGATCTTCGTATTTATCTTTCTGCGCCAGCAACTTAAACCAGACCTCTTGCAGCGCATCTTCGGCCTCGTGCTGTCGCCGCAGCATCCGTAAGAGGAAGTTAAACAAAGGTTTATGAAAAGTTTCCATCACTGTTTCAAAGGCGGCGATATCGCCTTTGTCGCGATATTGGATGAATAACTTCCCGGGGTCGATGGCAGTGTCTTTTATCATGGCCTTTGTACTTATCATAACGCAATTCAAGTGGTTTTATTGACTGGAAGCCAGAAAAAAGTCATAAGCCGGAGACTCGCATCGTACTACGAGGACGGCTAAGATGGCCGAGGCCAACTTTTTACCTTAAAGGACCGTTGGTCAAGCGACGAATATCGAGGAAGTTTGATTTGTTAGGATTTGCCGCTGCTGTCCTATTGATTTGTTTGTACTTGTACTCGGTGCGTTTTCTTGATGCGCCGCTGGGGGCGGGTCTGCGCGCCCTTTTGACGGTTAGCCGCCTGGTCGTGCTGATTTTCATGCTTTATCTATTGACCTTGCCTCAAACCCATGAACAAATTGAACGCGCCGTTTCGCCGACGCTGTATGTTTTGTTAGATGATTCACAAAGCATGGCGGCGCCGCTTGACCCCGTTTCTGACGATTCGCCCTCACGCTGGCAAACCATGTTGCAAAGTCTTAACGAAGACGGCCTGCTGCAAAATTGGGAGGCCAAGGGGTTTCCGCTTCAGTTTGCTTTATTGAGCGAGGCGTCGAACCTCTCGCTCTCCCGTTCGGCCTGGAAGCCGGGGTTGCCTGAAAATGTTGGGCCGACGCTTGATTCAACCGACTTGGCGGGCGCGATCCAGTCATTTAACCAATCAACGCTGCAACAACAAAATGCCTATCTCTTATTGTTCACCGATGGCCGTTGGAACCAGGGCGGGGCGCCAGACGCCGCCGTCAATCAACTAAGTATGATTCAGTCTGGAATGCAAACCGCGCCGGACCGCCGCGTCTTTTCGTTCGGCATCGGCCCGGTGATTTCGCTGTTTGACATTTCGCTCGACCGCATCGAAGCGCCTGCACGATTGCGGGCGGGAGAAACCAGCGCATTGAATGCGTCTGTGTCGGTTCATGGCGAACTGCCCGAAGCCCCCTTGCAACTGCGCGTTCGCATTGTTGACGATCAAGCCAACGAAATCAGCCTAATTGAAGAGCAAATTAATTGGTCGGAGGGTGCGGCGTCGCAGCAAGTTTTGCTGGCGTTGCCGGAACTCGAAGCAGGTGAATATACCCTACAGGCCGAAGTGGTTCCAACCAGCATTGAGCGAATCGTTGACAACAACCGCAAAGAACTCCCGCTGAAAGTGCGCCGCTCGCAAGACCGTTTGTTGCTGCTGACTTCGGCGCCGGACGCGGATTTCAAATTTCTGAAACGAGCGCTTGAAGACAATCAGACCATTGATCTTCATGCGTATATGCGCCATGAGTCGCGCCTGGTTGCGCTTGGCGACCGGGGGTGGGTGCAGTCGCAGCGTGGCGAAGATGTCGAAGAGCCTGCGCAAACGATTGACGAAATCATGGACTCCGAGCAGCCCTGGTCTGCGGTGGTGCTGCATAATTTTGTATGGAGCAGCGAACTGGCCCCGTTTGCGGAATGGCTGAGCGGTTACATTGAAAATGGCGGCGGGGCGTTGTTTGTTCCCGGCGCGGGCAATGCTCAACCGGCGCCGCAGGCGCTTGAGGACATGCTGCCTGCGCCGTTAGCGATTGCGTACAATGTGGTCCCCGCGCAAGCGTTGATCGAAGCGGCGTCTGTGCAGTCGGAATCACTGCGGGCGGCGTGGCAAAACCTGCAAGGCGGCGCGCTGCCGCCAGTGGGGCCGTTGTATCGCCCCAGCCAACAATTGTTGACCGCTTCGCCGTTGCTGTTGGGCGCGGCGGTGGGCAACGCGCAACAACCGTTGATGGAGCGCCACCGTTATGGATTGGGTTCGATTGTCGTCTCTCGCGCGGCGGGGTTATGGAAACTCGGATTATTCACTGAACAAGATTGGCTGACGCCGTTTTGGACTTCAGCGCTCAATGAGAGCAACCCGCAGTTGCGCGGCGAGTTGGGTGAACTGATGACGGACCGCTTTGCTTATAATTTATACGACGCCGTCCAGGTGCAATACGCCGCGCCGGAAGCAGTATCGAGCGTCACGGCGAACGGGCAATTTGTTGTGATTCAAACGCCTTCAAAACGCGAATCGCTTTGGCTGGCGCCGACTTCGGGGCTGTCGAGCGGCTTTGAAGGCCGCTATACGGCGGTGGAGGCGGGCGATTATGTCGTCTCGGAACCGGCCGCTGGCGTCACCACCACATTTCGCGTCGAAGCGGGCGCGGTTGAAACCGCCAACCTGACCCAAAATGTTGAGGGGCTGCGCGCGTTGGCGGCGGCGGGCGGCGGCGAATATGCAAACCAGACCGCATGGAAGCAATTGTCCAATAAAATTCCCAATTTGACCCGGCGGGTTCGCGAAGATCGCTCGTTCTTCTTGGGCGAAAAATGGTGGGCGGCGGCGCTGTTGATCGCATTTCTCGGCTTCGAGTGGTTTTTGCGCTGGCGTCAGGGAATGCCGTAGTTTATCTGCGCCGCAATTGCACAGCACGATGGGTTGGTTGTGTGTATAAATAGATATCTAGACAAATATTAAAGTTGAGCAACAATGTAATACGAACTGCAATTTAATCATATTTTTTGTTGTCATCGAATCAACTCTTGGGAGCCGTTGCTTATGAACGCCGAATCACAGGCGTTTTCTACATCCCGCATTGAAAATTTGTTATCGCTTGATATTGAATCGGTGCGAAAACAAGCGAAGCGCATGTTGATCAAACGGGCTTTGCATGTCGCTCGTGATGACCGCAATTTTGTGCTTGCCTCCGGCCAGCCGTCAAAATACTTTGTCGACGGAAAACGAGTTACCATGCGGGCGGACGGTTTGGCGATTCTCTCGCGTCTGGTGTGGGAAGAGATTCGGGATTTAGACATTGACGCTATTGGCGGCCCAACCCTTGGGGCCGATCCACTGGCGGCGGGCGTGTCGATGATGAGCTACATGGCGGGCCGCCCCATCGACTTTTTCGTTGTCCGCAAAGAACGGCAACAGCATGGACTCGGGCGACGGATTGAGGGCGCGGATATCGCGAACAAACGGATCGCCTTGCTTGAAGACGTGATTACCACTGGCGCGTCGTTGCTCAGCGTCATTCAGGCCGTCCGTGAACAGGACGCGGAGGTGAAGAAGATTGTTGCTGTGGTGTGTCGTCAAGATACCGCTGCGGAAACCTTCGCCAAAGGCAATATGGAATATACGTCTTTGTTCTCTCTTTCCGAATTACTCGACGCCGCCCTCTAAGCCAATGCGGCGCCTTTCCCTATAATCAAGAAAACCTTTGAGTGAGGGAACTGCTATGTCGTTGCCTGTCCATATTTGCGATGTTAAGACATCCTATGAAGATCACGCCTACCGCGCACCGTTAAAATTCGGCGGCATCGTGACTGACAAAGTGACGCTTTTGAATGTGGTTGTCCGTGTTGAGGACGCGCAGGGGCGCAGCGCGCAAGGCTTTGGCTCGATGCCGTTAGGCAACGTGTGGTCGTTCCCGTCGAAAGTGCATAGTTACGATGAAACCTTGGCGGCAATGAAAGCGCTTGCTGACGCAATTCAGTCCATCACAAATTCGTGCAGTGAAAGCGGTCATCCGGTTGAACTCAGCGCGATGTTAGAACCGCACTATCTCAAAGCCGCTGAACAAGTATCCAACCAACTCCAACTCAAAGAGCCGATCCCGAAACTATGCGCACTGGTGGTCGCTTGCACATTTGATGCGGCGATCCATGACGCTTATGGAAAATTGCACGGCGTCAGTTCGTATGCCGCGTTGGGCGGAGAATTTCTCACTAGCGATCTAAGCGAATTTTTGGATGAGCGCTTCAAGGGCGAGTCGCTGCAGCAATACGTTTCGCCTGAGCCGAAGCCGCGCATGCCCTTATATCATTTGGTGGGTGCGGTGGACCCGTTGGAAGAGTGCGATATTGCCAAACGCCTCAATGACGGGATGCCCGAAACGCTGCCGGAGTGGATTCGCCATGATGGATTAACGCATTTGAAAATCAAATTGAATGGCGACAACCTCGATTGGGATGTTGAGCGCGTCGCCCGCGTTGACCAAATTACGGAAGAAACCCAACGTGAACAGGGCGTAGACGACTGGGTCTATTCGCTCGATTTTAACGAGCGTTGTGAAAGCGTTGATTATTTGCTGGCGTTTCTGGCGAAGATCGAAGAACGCGCCCCCCGCGCCATGCAACGCGCGCAATATATCGAGCAGCCCACCGCGCGCGATTTGAAAGCGCATCCTGAAAATAAAATGCACAAGGCGGCGGCGATTAAGCCCGTCGTGATTGATGAGTCGCTGGTCGATTATGAAACCTTGCTGCTGGCGCGTGAACAAGGCTACACCGGCGTCGCGTTAAAAGCGTGTAAGGGAATCTCGCAGGCGTTATTGATGGGCGCGGCGGCGCAGAAGTTTGATATGTTTTTATGCGTACAAGACCTGACATGCCCCGGCGCGTCGTTCTTGCTTTCCGCCGGGTTGGCCGCGCACGTCCCGCCGGTCGCGGCGATAGAAGGCAATGCGCGCCAGTACGTCCCCGGCGCCAACCACGGCTGGGCGGACCGCTATCCAACAGTGTTCACGGTTGCGGGCGGCAGTATTGATACATCAAGCATCAATGGCCCCGGCTTGGGAGTCGAACCGCTTTCGTCATGAGTGAAAACTTGAATGCGCCGCCTTGGTCGGCGAATTTTCAGATCATTGATGCTATGTATCCTGGAATCGCTCAGGCAATACGCGACGTTGACGCGGCGTCGACGTGCGGCGCGGATGCGTTGTCGGCTCACGCAAACCGCGAGATCGAAGCGCAATGGTCGGACGACGTCGATTTGTTTATCGTTTTTCGCTTTTCTCTGGGGACGCTCGCCCAACAATTATTTGACAAAATCAATTTGCATGAAGCGGGCGATTTGCGCGGGCGCCGCCTGTTGTTAATGGATGACGACCCGCAGCGGTTTCGGTGGGGGATGGAGAATAACGACTGGACGTTAATGCTTGAGTCTGACCGTTGTTTGTTTCATTTGTGCGACCCTGAGTTTCATCAACTCAACCGCCTGATTGGAAAATATCGCCACCTGACTCAAGTCAATTATGCGTTGCTCAATGCTGACCCTGGCTCTCCCGCGCAATCGCTGTCTATTATTCGCGAGCGTTTTGATATCACGCGGGATGACACAAAAGAGCGAATTGATGGAGCGGTGAGGGAATTACAGGGCGTTGCGGCGCCGCCGTTTCCGAAGACGGTGCGGTTTTTTGTTCCCGGTCACAACATGCTTCAGGATGCTTGCGTTCGTTCGATGAAGGCGATGGGCTATGGCGTTGAGCGCTTGCAGTGGCAGAACCCGTTGTATCGCTTTATCCGCTCGTACGCCTGGTTGAATCCCGTACTCGAAGAAAAAATTGATACGGCGGTTTTTTTGAATGCGACGCCGAAATCCTTTAATCAAAATGGCCTCTTCGAACGTCTGCCCCTCAAGGCATTGTCGTGGTTTGTTGACAATCCAAGGCGATACGTAAAAAGCGCAGATGATTTTCGTGGATGCGACGCCGTCGGCGTGTTTGACGCGACGTATATCCCGTATGTAAAAGAACGGACAGGCGCTCCGGTTGTTGAAGCGCGCACCGGGCATAGCGTCAATCATGCGCTGGCGAAAGTCGATGAAGCGTTTCAAGCCATCGACGTCGCCTTCGTGGGTGAATTGGGGGCGCGCGGTTTTTCGCCGTATGAAAGGGCGTTTGCGGTCACGCAACCCGAGAGGCTGCAGCAGGTGAACGAGTTGCTGCGTCAACATGACGTCTCACAATTGACCGACTGGAACCCACTGGCGGAAGCGTTGTTCGCGCAATTTGGCGAGCCTTATTTTGGAACCTGGGTCGAGTTTCTCGAAAACAAAGCCACGGCGGTGCGGCGGCGGTATTTTCTCGAAGCGGCGCGTCCGTATGGATTGACGATTTTCGGCGACGAAGATTGGGCGATGCCGGAATTCGCCGGGACGTTAGTCGATTATTTCGCCGGACGCCGGATAGATTACCATACGGAATTGCCGCGATTATACGCCTCAGCGAAAATCAACATCAATATCTTTCACGCGCAATGTCTCAAGGGGCTGAACCCCCGCGTCTATGACGTTTTGGCGTGCGGCGGTTTTTTACTCACGCAATATAACCCAGGTATCGAAAATGAGTTTGAGATTGGTCGCGACCTCGATGTTTTCCACACGCGAGAGGATTTGAAAGAGAAAATTGAATACTATCTTGACCGCCCTGAAGAGCGCGCCGCCATCGCGCATTGCGGGCAGGTTCATTCGCTTGCGAAATGCGGTTACAGTGTTAGAATCCAAACCTTACTAAACGCCTTAAGTTTTGTTTCAGGAGATTTAGATGGCTATCTTTGCGGATAAGTCGACCCGGCTAATTGTTCAGGGCATCACGGGAAAAGAAGGTTCATTTCATACTGAGCAATGTATGGCTTATGGTACGAACGTGGTCGGCGGCGTGACTCCCGGCAAGGGAGGCAGCGAACACTTAGGCGTTCCTGTGTTTAACACAGTGGCGGAGTCGGTCGAAAAAGCGGGCGCCAACGCGACGGTGATTTTTGTTCCGCCGCCCTTCGCTGCGGACGCAATCATGGAAGCAGCCGACGCGGGCATTCAATTGGTGATTTGCATCACCGAAGGCATCCCCACGCTCGACATGGTCAAAGTGAAGAAATTCGTGACGTCTAGGGGCGTCCGGTTGGTCGGCCCCAATTGCCCCGGCGTGATCTCGCCCGGCAAGTGCAAAATCGGCATCATGCCCGGCTCGATTCACATGGAAGGCTGCGTTGGCGTTGTCTCGCGCAGCGGTACGCTGACCTACGAAGCCGTCCAGCAAATTTCTGACATCAAACTGGGTCAATCCACTTGTATCGGCATCGGCGGCGACCCCGTGATTGGAACGACATTTATTGATGCGCTGACGGCGTTTAATGATGACGATGAAACCAAGGCAGTTGTGATGATCGGTGAAATCGGCGGCAGCGCCGAAGAAGAAGCGGCTGCGTTTATCAAAGCCAATATGAAGAAACCTGTGGTCTCGTTTATCGCAGGCAAGACGGCGCCTCCAGGGCGACGCATGGGCCACGCAGGCGCCATCATCGCGGGCGGAAAAGGCACGGCGGACGAAAAAGAGCGCGTCTTGCGCGAGTCGGGCGTCTCGGTTTGTGAAAGCCCCGCTGAAATCGGCGAACGCATTCAAGCCGCGCTGGCATAAGAGAATCTGTCATTCAAGACTCCAAGCGCCTCGAAGAAATTCGGGGCGCTTTTTTGTTTAACGAACAGGCATGGGTACGTCTCTCTTCGCTTCGGAATAATTCGCAAGCCGTTTCGATCAACTGTCATTGACTTAAGGCTTGTCGCCTCCCTCTCCCTCTGGGAGAGGGTTGGGAGTGAGGGGCGGCCTCGCCGCATTTGTGCTGAGTCAATTTCAGCAATTAAATTTCATTTCACCACGACTTCAACACAAAACACTGTATGAAAGAACCCCTCATCCTAACCTTCTCCCAGAGGGAGAAGGGATTACGTTGGCACTCATCCAGGGTAGGATGGACTTCGCGCTAGCAGCCAATGAGATTGAATCATTCATTCAAGGGCTGACGCCTCCTTGTCTATGCCGCCTCGCCCTCCCCCGATGAAATTATATCTAAAATGCAAAGAGTTTGTTGTGGTTCTAATTCAGCGTATTGCCGTTTACCCCAATACAGGTTTTGGTACTATTGGGGAGAGAACCATAATCAGTATTGTAGGGTGGGTTCTTAACCCACCATTGTTTACTGAACGCTTCGTTGTGAGTGCGTAATTGAGGAGAGTGCACCATGATTCAAATATTAGATACCGCAAAAATGGAAGGCATGCGCTTTCCCGCTAATCGCAGAGGACGCGGATTCACCGGTCCCAATTTATTTGAGAACGTCGGGTTCCGAACCGGTTGGATCGAACTCGACCCTGAGAACGGTCAGGTGCCTTGGCACAACCACCCCGAAAACGAAGTCTATATCATGATCGAAGGCGAGAACATTCAAATCGCGCTCGAAGGCGAGGGCGTGGCGTCTTTGAAGAAGGGGCAAGCGGTGAAAGTGCCGTCGGGCAAGTTCCACCAACTGACCAACCTGGGTAACGAACGCGCGACCTTTCTCTATATCTATGAAGGCAACGGCGACGTCGACCATTGGCGGCAAGAACTCGACGGCGAGTTGCCGAAAGCGGGCGTCGGCGAGATTCCCTCATTGCCCGAAGGCGCGTTTCGGCAATGCCCAGAAAGCACAAAAAACAGCCCTGACGCGTAAATGAATAATTGAACTTCTTGAAAGGACACACTCATGGCTACCATTGAAATACCCATTTATATGCGAGGCGTAACCGGACGCATGGCGCGCCGCCAACACCTGGAGCGCTCGCTGATGGCGATTGCGAAAGAGGGCGGTCTCAAGACGCCCGGCGGCGATGTGATCGTTCCCAAGCCGTATCTATTAGGCCGCAGTGTAGAAAAACTCAAACCGCTTGCGGACGAATACGGCCTGCCTTGCGGCGACGACATCAATGTTGCGTTTGAAGATACAAATGAGTTTCGCGTATTTTTCGAAGGCGCGATCACCAAAGTCCACCATGCGGGCATCACCCAGGCGATTGATGCGGGGATGAATATATTTTCAGAGAAGCCCATTACGCTGACGATTGACGAGGCGATCGATGTCGCCAAACGCGCTGCCGCCAAGGGAATCAAAGGCGGCGTGGTGCAAGATAAGCGCTACCTGCCCGGCACCGCCGCGCTGGCGCATGTCATCAACTCCGGCATGATCGGCGATCCGTTTCATGTTCAACTCGAATTCGGCTACTGGGTGTTTCCTGACAGTGGAACCCGCCCCGATTGGAACTCAGACAAAGAAGCGGGCGGCGGCATCGTCTATGACATGGTGGCGCATTGGGATTACGTTTTGCAGATGTTGGTCGGGCGCCCGGTGAACGTGTCGGCGTTGACCGACATGGCGGTCAAACAGCGAACCCGCGACGGTCAGCCCGTCACCACGACGGCGGAAGATTCGGTCTATGCGACATTCAAATCTGAACAAGGCGTGATCTGCTCGACGGCGTCATCCTGGTGTCGGCGTCCGCGCAAACGCGGTTTGCTCGAGATCAAAGTGCAGGGAACCAAGGGCGCGGCGGAAGCCTATCTCGACCGTTGTTTCGTCATGACAGACGAACGGACGCCGGTCATCGCCTGGGACCCTGACACCGCATCCCGCGTTGAATTTGACGACGGCTGGGAACGCATCGAAGCGCCGGAGGTTCCGGCGAATGCGTTTCGCTATCAGTGGGAGAAGTTCCTGATGCACTTGGTCTGCGACGGCGAGAATCCCGCCGACCTGGTCGAAGGCGCCCAAGGTGTCGAGGCCTCCGCCCGCGCGTATGAATCAGCGGAAAAGAACGGCGCCCCAATTAATATCCGAGACATCCGTTCAATTTTGTAATAGAGAATTGTTTGGTAAGGCGGGCTTGTCCAATATGCGGATGAGCCCGCAAAACCTTAAACAAAAATAACGTTTCAAGTAGGGTGGTGTTGAGCGAAGCGAAACCCACCAATAAAAATGTGGTTCTTCCGTAAATTGGATACTTTTTTTATAAATTGAATTGAGATTTTGCTGCATGTGGCATGGGTACAACTCTGCTCGCTTCAGTGCGGGCTTTCAGGCCCTTATGCACAGGCGCTCCCAGAGTTACACCCATGCCTGGTTTGGTTTGTCAATTATTGATACGCCGGAATACGTTTTCGGAATCAAAATCATGA